>CALMJN010000365.1 GCA_937864385.1 uncultured Methanosarcinales archaeon
AGCACATAAGTGCAGGCAGGACGAATGCCATGATAGTCACTTTCAACCCCTGCTTTTGCAGGTCGATTCGCTCTACCACGTCATATGTTTTATCTGTCAAATTTTGGTTTGTCATTGTCCTATCTCAAACATAGCCTTTGTTATGACCTTTAATAGCCTTCTATACCAATAGTACATTACCTTTATATGAGGATCATCCAGACCAAAAAAATGTTAAATATTTAAAAAAAGATATTTGACGGAATCCTACCAGGATATCTTCTTCCTGTAGTGATTTCTCACCACAATGGCCAGCATATTGGTCCCTAAAACCAGCGCGATGAGCACCAGGGCCGTGCCCCAGGCGCGAGCCTCGACGTCCCACGCCCCCAGGAAGTAGATCAGATTCAGGAGATGGTAGTCCAGGTTGTTGACCGGCTGGAAGAGGTCGGGGATGATGCCATAGATCATATGCACAGGGGTGGCGGTGAATGTCACCGCCGTCCACATTATGGGCGCCGTCTCCCCGCTGGCCTTGGCCACTCCCATTATCACCCCGGTGAGTATGCCGGGCATGGCCGAGGGCAGCACCACCTTTTTGATGGTCTGCCATTTGGAGGCTCCCAGGGCCATGCTCCCCTCCCGCAGTGAATTGGGTACGCTCTTCAGGGCCTCCTGGCAGGTGAGGATGATGGTGGGAATATTGATCAGCCCCAGGATGATGGAGCCGGAGAGCAGGGATACTCCGAAGAACCGGACCAGAAAGGCCAGGCCGAAGAGGCCGAAGACCACGGAGGGCACACCGTTGAGGCAGCTCACGGCTATGGTGATCAGTCGGTTGAGTTTCTGGCTCCGGGAGTACTCGTGGAGATAAATGGCCGCTCCGATCCCCAGGGGAGAGGAGATGATCATGGCCCCCAAGACCATCCAGAAGGAGCCCATTATGGCCGTGCTGATCCCGCCCGCCTGGCCCAGTCGCCGGTGGGGCTCCGTCAGAAACTCCCAGTTGATGGCCCCCATTCCCTTATAGACGATTACGAAGAGGATTCCGCCCAGAAGGAGCATGGAGAGTATGGCCGACATCCGGACGGCTAAAAATACCAGCGCCTCCCTGCCCCTGGCGCTGTAGCCGTAGATGATGTTCAGGGCATCCTTGATAGAGAGCAGGCTACAGATCAGAATGAGAAGGGGCAGAAGGAAGGTATAGTCGAAGGAGGCTCCCAGGCCAAGAGGCCTGCTGACGGCGAGGCCGGCGTGGATGGTTCCGGAATAGACCAGGTATAACACGGCCGAGCAGATTGCTGCATCCAGGGCCAGGAAGGGTGCCGTCTTAATTGAGGCCGCCCGGCTGGTGAGATAGCTGCCTATGATCAGGAGAATATCCGCGGCAAGCCCGGCCAGCCAGAATACCCTAATCCTCTCCGGATCGGGCTGGAGCAGAAGGGAGAAGAGCGCGGTTAAGAGAAGCATTGCGGAAAGGATCAGCGACAGGGCCAGAGCGGGCTTGATCTTCATCCTCAGTAGCCTCCGAACTTGCGGCGGATGCGGGCCCGGGCATAGTCGGCGATCAAACTGAGGATGGAGACCACAATGAGCAGGGCAAAGCCCACGGCAAAGAGGGCATGATAGTGCATCGATCCCCGGGCCACCTCACCCATCTCCCCGGCTATGACCGAGGTGAATGTGGCTCCCTGGTCGAAGATGTCGTAAAAGGGAGAGGCTATCCTGGCCACATTTCCCACCACCAGCAGCACCGCCATGGTCTCGCCGATGATGCTGCCTATATTGAGGAGAATGGCGGCGGTGATCCCGGAGGAGGCGGCGGGTATGGTCACATTGCGCAATGTCTGCCAGCGGTTGGCTCCCAGAGCCAGTGAGCCCTCCTTGAACTCGCTGGGCACAGCCCGGAGGGCATCCTCGCAGATGGTGGTGAGATAGGGGATGAACATGATCCCCAGAAGAATGGATCCGGCCAGAATGGACCTGCCGGTGAGCATATCGAAGCTGTCCTGCAGGTATGAGACCAGTATGATCACCCCTAAAAAGCCGTAGACTATGGAGGGCACCCCGGCCAGCAGCTCAATGGCCGGCTTGAGCACTGCCTTGGACCTGGGACTGGCCAGCTCGGCCAGATAGATGGCCAGGGGAAAGCCGATCATGATATTGATCAGCAAAGCCAGGAGGGTGATGACCATGGAGGCGGAGATGAGGGGCAGAAATCCATAGATATCACCGGAGGGATGCCATTTCGGTCCGGTGATCAGAGAGAATAAGCCTAAAGAGGAGAGGGCAGGCAGACTTTCGTGGATCAGAAAATAGAAGATGAGCAGCATGATCAATATGGAGGTGATGGCGGAGACGAATAAGAGGGACTCTACCAGCTTCTCCCCGTATTTGCGGTGCATCTTTATCCTCTGCCGCTCCATATGCAAGAGACAAAATCATGACTGGTTAAAGCCCTTGCCTATATTTTCTATATAGGTATCTTATCAATTTTCTCATCTATATAGATAATACCTCTTTCTCCGAGACGGATCAGGCATCTTCTCCCAGGCGGCTGATCAGCTCTTCTGGATCAAAGCGCACGCTGATGACTCTGCTTCTGCCCCTCTCTCCCTCTCCGGTAAAATCAGCATTTATGAGCCGGATTGAGTCCAGCTTGTTGAGGATCTCATGAAAGCGGGTGTATCCCGCTCCGCACTGTTCATGAAAGCGGGAGAACAGCTCCCCGGCCCGCCAGCTCTTCTCCTTCGCCGCCAGCCTCAGGACCAGCCGCTCGTCCTCCTTGAGGGACTTGAGAGCATGGGTGAGATGGATCAGGCGGGATCTGTCGCAGGATCCGGCCACATCTTCTGATGATATGCTCCGAGAGGCCCTCTTCTCTGCGGACAGGCCGGACCTCTTGAGCAGGTCAATTCCCACCCGCAGATCGCCATACCTCTCGGTGCAGTCCACCACCTCCTCCAATACCTCCGGGTCCATGACGCCGGGATAAAAGCCCATCTGGACCCGCCTGCCCAGGATGTCTTTTATCTCCGCCCGGCTGTAAGGGGGAAAGGAGATCTCCTCCGGTTGGAAGACGGAGACCACCCTGGGATCGAGGACATAGTTCAGAGACAGCTCGCTCATGATCCCTATCACTGCCATCCTGGCTCCGGGACAGGTCTCGTGGGCCCGCAGCAGAGAGTAGAGCACATGATCCACCTCCTTCTCGTGGAAGAGGTAGTTGATGTCATCCAGGGCCACCACGATAACCATCTCCCGGTCCGCCGACTCCTGGGCCACCTTCTCGAAGAGCCTCTTGAAAGATATGCCGCTGGAGGGCGGGGCATGCTGGAAGAGCTTCCTATAAATCTGATAGAATACGGAGTATCTGGTGGAGTCCATCTGGCAGTTGATGTGAACCGGGACTATCCGGGAGGAATGGCTCTCTATCTCCTCGAAGAGCTTGAATATGGCCGTGGTCTTGCCCGTGCCGGGCGGACCCAGGCAGAGGGCATTGACCGGCCGGCCTCCCTGCAGAGCAGGTCTGATGCAGAACTTGAGGCTGTTCATCTGGGACTCGCGGTGCAGGAAGTGCTCCGGCAGATGGTCTAGCTCGAAGAGATCTCTATCTTTAAAGATGGTCTCCTCCCACAGGAGGAGGTCGGGCTTCCTGGTCTTGTCGGGGCTCACTGATCTAGTATATTTTGTATTTCCTTCTTCAATATGGCGCTCACCACGCCGCCGTCTGCTTTGCCCCTCAGTTCCTTCATCACCAGGCCCATCAAGGGTCCCATGGCCCGGTCTCCCTTGGAGCGGACCAGATCCGCCTTTGCCGCCACCACGGCCTGCACCGCCCTCTCTACCTCTGTGCCCTCCACTCCCGTAAGGCCGGCCGCCCCGACCGCCTCATCGGCCCTCATCTCCGGATGCTCGGCCAGGGCCCGCAGCAGCCCGGCCAGCCCCTCCTTGGCCACTTTGTTTTCCGCTAGGAGGGCAAAGCAATCCCGGTAATGCTGATCGGTGAGATTAGAGACAAGAGCCCCTTCTCGGGCCAGCTCTATGGGCAGGCTCTCTAGAGCCCTGACCACAACGGAGGGCGAGAGCGATGGATAAGCCTTCAAGATCTCCTCAAACAGAGAATAGCTGGCCGATGAAGCCATGACCCTGGCCTGCTCTCCGGATAGAGCGTACTGCTGGATAAAGCGCTTGGATCGATCTGCGAAAAGCTCAGGCATCTTCAGAGCGGCCAGCATCTCCTCGCTGATGGCCACGGAGGGCACATCGGTCTCCGGATACATGCGGGCCGATCCGGGCAGGGGCCTCATGTACTCCGAGCAGCCGTCGGGCAGAGCCCGCCGTGTCTCCTCCGGGACGCAGCAAAAGGCCTCATCGGCTCTGACCAGAACTGCTGTCATGGCTTTTTCCGCCCGGTCCCGGGGGCCGGTGACCATGATCACGGCGTCGCCATCAGCCGCTCCCATGGCCTTTCGAACTGCTTCTACCTCATCAGCGGTCACACCATAGGCGGGAAGCTCATCGGTATGGAAGATGCCGCCCACACCCGCTCTCTTGGCCCGGTCGGACATCTCCGAGCCCAGCCTGCGATCGGGCTGGATCTCCCGGCCCACCAGGCCGGCAAATCCGGCCAGCCGGCAAGCCAGTATCACGCCGCCGCTCTTGAGGGAACGGGAGAGAACCTTGGATGCGGTATTGGCGAATAAGTCAGTGACATCCCTGCTGGCCTGATTAACGTATGCTCCTCGCCGGATCAGCTCCTCTTTTATCTCCAGCAGCCGCACCTGGCGCAGAGCCTCAAACTCCACCACCTTGTCCACCAGGTTCAGAGCCTGGACCCCCTTGATCTCCACCCGCGCTCCGCCTTTGACCGAGACATTGACATCCTGGCGGATGGTCCCGAGCCCTCTCTTCACCCGTCCCGTGGAGCGAAGGATCATGCCCAGGTAGGAGGCCACCTCCCGGGCGTGGTTCGGCGAGACTATGTCTGGGGCTGTGCCTATCTCCACCAGGGGAATTCCCAGCCGGTCCAGGGAGTAGACCAGGCTGTCGCCCCTGTCTTCTATGATGCGGGCTGCCTCCTCCTCCAGGCAGAGTATGCCTATGCCCACCCTTCCCGCCGAGGTCTCAATCCAGCCGTCAGCGCCGACGTAGGCGGTGCGCTGGAAGCCGGAGGTGTTGGAGCCGTCTATGACCATCTTGCGCATGACCTCCAACTGGTCCACGATATTGATGTTGAGCAGCCTGGCAATGATCAGGGAGATCTCCAGGGCCTCGGAATTGACCTCGGCCGGAGGCTCCTCATCTGCTTCCACCAGACAGGTGCTGTCATAGGCCTTGTAGAGAAACTTACGGGATACGAGCACCTCCTCGAGTGCCGCCCGGTCTATCTCTCCCAGCTCGCTGCGCGAGGGCCTCAGATACCTGAAGAACTCAAAATTGGACTCCTCCACCTCCCGGTGGCGGGTGGGGCAGCCGCAGAAGAGTTTATGGGCGGTGTCCAATTGCTGGTGAATCTCTATGCCGCAGATCAGCCCTAAGGCAGGGTAGTCCAGGCGGGGGGGGTCTTCTTTTGCCATTGGATTACCTTTCAGTGAACGCCGGTGGTTTAACTCTTTTGACTGCCTCCCTGATGTCTTCCGATTTGACCGTCTTTCTCTTGGCATGGTGAGCCCAGCCGGCGGCTTCACGGGCTACCTCCAGGCCATAGCTCTCCAAAATCTCGGCCAGCGCATCCCTCGCGCCTTCGCTCACCCTCTCGGCACCGGCCTCGCGGATGAGCCGGCTCACCGGGGCAACGGGTAGTATGGGCATCTCTATATCCACCTCATGAATCCGGATTTTGCAGCTGGAAAAGGCAATTTTTCAGCCTTCCAGGGCTACAGGCCCGGAATATGCGTTTTTATTCCATTTATTTCCTATATAAATTTCCCTCTGAGAAATTCAGGGTTATTCATAATGAAAATACGGTTCTAACTTGATCTGCTCATCTTATCCTGGCTATATTCTGGCTTACGCATTGAATCTAAAATTAAGACCGAAATAAATGCTTGAATCAAAATCATCCCGATAAAACGAGATCCATGATGCGGATGGGAAATGTTAATTAAGTTGCCGGGAGGAAAAAGGAGAGCATGAGGAGAGGACCATGAGCGAGCATCTCTGTAAAGCAATCATATTCAAGGATCTGGAGGACGTCTACGGTCCATGCGGATGCGGCATGAACCTGGCCACTCTGCCCATACTTCTTCCCCGGGACTGGGCTATTCTGGAGCGCCCGTCCCAGGCGGAGCAGGATGATTTCGGCAAAGGCTTTGATTTCCGGCGCACCTCCGGTTTCACCTGCAATCAGGTCTTTGAGCATGAGATGGGAGGCGTCGAGTATCTGGCCAACTTCTCCTGCTGTACCGAGTGTGCGGAGAAGGCTGTAGCCTGCGGCTATGCCGTCTGGTCCGAGAAATCCTATCCCCGATCGTTGCGTTGAAATTGGAGGCATTTTCAGTGAATCTGACCGTCTATTCCACTCCCACCTGCCCCAGATGTGAGCAGCTGAAAGCGGCGCTGAAGAAGGCAGGGCTCAGTTTTGACAGCCAGGATATGAGCACGCCGCAGGCCCTTACAGAGCTGCGGGTGAATGGTGTGTTCACCCTCATGGCTCCGGTGCTCCAGGCCGATGAAAGCTTCTATACCGTGGAGGATCTCTTTGAGGGAGATGTGCTGCGGGATCTCTCAAGCATTATAAAGAGCTAGAACTCCCTGCCCCGCACCCGGCCTATATCGAAGACTGCGGTGCCTGCTATGTGCATTACAGCGAATGTGCCTGCTTGTATGGGATCTGTGACCACCATGTCCGCCTGGGCGGGAAGAGAGCCGGCCATTTTCAGGGCGATGACCGGTATTCCCTCCTCCTGAAGCTTTTTCACCTCCCGGGTGATCCGCCCTCCCATGAGCGCCCCGGCCAAAACCAGTATGGAGGCGCGGGGCAGGCGGGCCACGGCGCTCACGGCATCAGCGATGGCCTCTTCTCCCACCAGGGGTATGGTATCGACGCTTATCCTCTCTCCTCGCAGGTTATGCCTGTCTGCTTCGCTAACCGCTCCCACTGCCACCTGAGCCACCTGAGCCCCTCCGCCGATTATGATTACCCGCGCACCATAGATTTTTCCGAAGGTCTCATGGATGGAGACATCTGTTATGGCCGGGAGAGCCTCCAGCTCCTCTACCATCTCCGGGACATCACCGTTCGGACAGTCTATCTCCATGTAAACCGCAGCTTTGCCCTGGTTCAATCCTCTCTCCAGGACGAACTGCTGGGTGTATACGATATTGCCGCCCCATTTGGCCACAGTGCCGGCGATGTCGCGCAGCATCCCCGGTCGATCCTGGCATATGACATTGATGGCTATGCTCATATCCTGCCTCACTGCGCTGCAATTGCGCCTCGGAAACTTTAATATGGCGAGTGAATAACCCTCATCCAATGGAATTTTGTCCCGAGTGCAAGAGCATGATGATGCCCAAGGACGGCATGATGGTCTGCAGAAAGTGCGGCCATAAGATGCCCAAGGCTGCCGCAGGCGAGTCCTTGATCAGCAAGACGGAGCAGCTGGAACGGGTGGTGCCGGTTCTGGAGCAGGAGTCGGCAGGGCTTCCCACCACCAATGCCCGGTGTCCTGACTGTGGTCATAATATTGCATACTGGTGGCTGCGGCAGCTTCGCAGCGCCGATGAGAGCGAGGTTCGCTTCTTCCGTTGCACCAAATGCAGCAAGACCTGGCGGGAGTACGATTAGGCCTCCCGGCCTTGGCTCCATCTACTTGGCATCAGCTATATTAAATATTAAATGGCAATGTTGGGAGAGGATTTAGTGATGTTCAAGGCGGTTATCAATGCGGAAACTCTGCGCGATGCAATAGATTCTGTCTCTTCTCTGGTGGATGAGGTCAAGTTCTCCATATCGGAGGGCGGCCTGGAGCTCAAAGCCGTGGATCCTGCCAATGTGGCCATGGTCTCCCTGAAGATAGGCAATGAGGCCTTTGAATACTTCAAAGCCACAGTCTGCGAGATAGGCATAGACCTGGTGCGGCTGGGAGATGTCTTGAGCATGGCCGACAAGGGCGAGAATGTTCAGCTGGAGCTGGATGAAGAGAGCCACAAGCTGAAGATCGGAGTGGGTTCCCTCTCCTACACCCTGAGTCTGATCGATCCCTCTGCCATCCGCAAGGAGCCACGCATACCGGAGCTGGACCTGCCCGCCCATGTCACTTTGCCGGGCTCAGAGCTGCGCCGGGCGGTGAAAGCGGCGGAGAAGGTCAGCGATCATGTCATACTGGGCGTATCCGATGAGGGCTTTTATATGGAAGCCAAGGGGGATATCGACTCCCTCAAGCTCAAGATCCCCAGCACCGAGCTACTGGGCATGAAGCCGGGAGAGGCCAGAAGCTTGTTCTCATTGGATTACCTGGAAGACATGTCCAAGTCCATAAGCAAGGCCGGCGAGGTTACTCTGGAGATGGGCATAGACTATCCCCTGCGGGTGCACTTCAAGCTCGGCCAGTCCGTGGAGATCAATTACCTCCTGGCTCCCAGAATTGAGCAGGAATGAGGATCTCCGATTACCCTTTTACTGAAGAAGCGGCAGGAGCGGTGAGGGAGGCAGGATACTCTTTAGAGAGCCTTCTCACCAAGACATCTTTTAAGGCGGTTCGAAGCCGGGCCATGCAGCGGGTGGAGGGGGCACTGTCCGGCAGCATCTCCGAGAGCTCTCCCCAGAGCCAGGCGGAGAGACTCTCTGAGCTTCTCTCCTACCCTTTAGCCAGGGTCATGGTCTCCTGTCTGGGCGATGAGATCCTGCTGCGCCGGTATGCTCTGGCCGAGGCCAAGCTGGCCTTTCGCCGCATGCAGGGGGAGAAAGATTCCCTTCCCGCCCTGGCAGAAGATCTGGGACTGCATCCCCAGGGGCGGGGACCCTATAAAATCCATTTCTCCGAGTACATCCGAACGGCGCACGGCATGAAGAGCCCCAAGTGGAAGCTGACCAACCGCGATCTTTCTCAGGGCTACCTCACGGTGACCGAGGAGGAGCTGAAGAGGCTGATGGAGGAGGCGGCCCGGGTGAGGGTCCTCAAGGGTCTGCCCCTGGCGGTAGATGTGGGGATCTGCGCCGCTCTAGAAGAATATTTGCAGCCCCTGCGGGAGCAGCTCGAGGCTCTGAAGGCCAGGGAGAGGGTGGACCTGGGTGCCGTGGAGGTGGGGGCTTTTCCTCCCTGTATCAAGAGAATGCTCACTGACGTGGCCAGGGGAGTGAATCTGGCCCACAGCGCACGATTTGCATTGGTCAGCTTTCTATTGCAGATAAATATGACTGTAGATGAGGTAACATCTCTTTTTGCCACCAGCCCGGACTATGATCCGGAGAGGACCCGCTATCAGGTGGAGCATATCGCCGGTGCTTCAGGCACCCGCTACAAGCCGCCGGCCTGCGCCACCATGGCCACCTACGGCAACTGTCCTGGGGAGGATGAGCTGTGCCGGCGGGTCCGCCATCCCCTCAGCTATTACCGGCGGCGTCTGGGGACCTTCCGGCCTCTTCCTCCCAGAGAGCCTGGAGCAGGGACCTGATACGGCTGTCCTCGGCCCTCTCGCTTCTGGCCAAAAGCATGATCTTCTCCTTCCCTACAAGCTCAAATCCCAGGCCGGCTTCCTCTGCCGCCTCCTTCTCGGCATAGCCGGCATCCGCTCGCCCGGAGGCCACTGCCGCAGCCACGGCGCGGTGAGACTTTGCCGATCGCACAAATATGGGGCGAGCGATTGCGCGCTCCTGCAGTACGGCTTCAAATGCCGAATTATAAAAGCTGTCCCGCTGCCAGCCCACCAGTGGTCGGTCAGCCAGATGGGAGATGTCCTCACGCTTCCGGAAGAGCAGCCCCATCTCCCTCTCGGCGCTCCAGATGATCTCTGTCCCCTGCCAGGGCCGGTCCAGGTTCCAGAAGCAGGCCAGGTCTGCCACTCCCTCCTCCAGGTAGATCCGGGCCTGGATGGGGCCGGCGTTGAGCAGCCTCAGGCATCCTGGCCGGCTCTCCGCTTGCTTCTCCAAAAGGATGGTGTTCTCGCCGGCGACAAGCAATGTATCGGAATCCGTCTCCTTTTCTGCAAATAGCTCCACTGAGACGGGCGTTCCCTCTTCCAGGTACTCCACCCCGGCGGGGATGTCTATGATCCCGTCAGCCCAGGCCAGGGTGGTGATGGAGCCGCTGCCCTTGTCCACAGGGTAGACCAGATCCCCAGACAGGCCCACGGCCAGCATCTGGCGGCGGCCTTCTGTTCTCACCGGCCCGGCCAGACGGCCTGGGGCGCTCCTCCACCGGTGGCTTCTGCCCAGAGCAGCCCGGATGGCGGGAGCGGCCAGGCAGGAGAAGACGGTTAAAGCACTGGTGGGGTAGCCCGGCAGTCCCAGGCAGGGCTTGCCGTCGATCAGGCCGAAGATGGTGGGCTTGCCCGGTTTGAGGTTGACCCCGTGGAAGATCAGCTCACCCATCTCCTCTAACACCCGATAGATCATATCCCCCGCCCCGGCGGAGGTGCTGCCGCTGACCAGGATAAGGTCGCACTCTTCTGCCATCTTTTGCAGAGCCCCGGCCATAGCCTGCCTTTCATCAGGCAGGATGCCATAGGGCAGGGCCTGTGCCCCGCAGTCGGCCACGGCAGCGGCGATGGTGTAGGTGTTGATGTCGTAGATCTGGCCTGCCGTCAGGGCCTTCCCAGGTGGGATCAGCTCATCTCCCGTGGAGGCCACGCCGACTTTCAGCATCCGGACCGGAATCTCCTGGCATCCCAGGGCGGCCAGGACGCCGATCTCCCGGGGCTGGATCAGGGTGCCGGGAAAGAGCACAGTCTCGCCGAAGGAGATGTCGCTTCCCGCCGCCTGGATGTTCTCGCTGGCATAGACCGGACGGCGCACCAGCACCTGCTCTGCCTCGGCCTGGGAGTGCTCGATCATGACCACGGCGTCGGCTCCCGGCGGGATCATGGAGCCGGTGGAGACCTCCGCCGCTTCTCCGGAGGAGATCTCGACCTCGGGGGGGCGGCCCATGGCCACCCTTCCCGCCAGGCGGAGGGAGACCGGCCTGTCCTCTCTTGCGTCCAGGGTGTCCCCGGCCTGGACGGCAAAGCCGTCCATGGAGGCGCGGGAGAAGCCGGGAACGTCTATGGTGGAGACGATCTTCTCCGCCAGGATAGAGCCGGCGGCCTGGCTGAGGGGGACGGGGGCAGCTCGGGCGGCGGGGAGGTGCTGCAGGACTATGGATCTGGCTTCATCGAGGTGGATGAGGCTGTGAAACTCCTTGGGCATGGTAGGAGGATGGGCGGGCGGCTATAAAAGCCCTGAGACGGATGAGGGGTATTTCATCGGAAACGGGCGTCTTCAGTTGCATCACAAGCAGGAGGAGTGGGGTTTCTCTTTGTGTAATTCAGGGAATCCGCGGCATAAGGATGCACAGGAGGCGAGAGTCTGGCGTTCTACTGTGCCCAGAGGCGAAGAGTGGAGTGCATAGAGCCGCCTGTTGACCGCTAGGCAGAAGGCCAAGGCGATTAAATTGGATTGGTGCGGAGTTCCGGATTTTAACCGGAAGCCCTTAAGGCGTACGTTTCTAGACTACCCAAGATAAGCTTCATTGACGTGGCAATCG
>CALMJN010000366.1 GCA_937864385.1 uncultured Methanosarcinales archaeon
AGGCTCGGATAGATGAGAAGGCTCACCTCGCTAACCAGGCCCTGGCGCAGGAGCTGGCCGTTCAGCGTGCCTCCTGCATCCACGCGCACTACCTTCACGCCATAGCGCGAGTGCAGCTCCTGCAAAGCTGCGCGCAGATCCACGCGATCCTGGCCTGCGATAATATAGTCGATGTGCCTCTCTTTGAGGTAATCGAGGTATTCCTGTGGAGTAGATTTGGAGCACAGGGCCACAAAGCCACGCCAGTAAGGGAGAGATCTTAGATAATGCCAGGTGCGTATGCGCCCAAGGCTGTCGGGAATGGCCAGCAAGGCACGACTGTCGCCCGGATCAATCCCGGGTGGGAGAAAGGCGCTCTCATCCTCAGGAGGAGCATCGCTGGCAGCTTTCAGAAAGGTATGAGAGCCGGCGAGTGTGGCATCCTCTTTCCAGGTGGCAATCAGCTCGTAATATTGGAATAGGTCTATGGGAAAGCCGTCTATTCTTCCATCCAGGCTGACGGCGTTATGCAGAATTACTTTAGGCAGCATGATTCGACCTCTGTTGCTCTTCGATTGCAGTCTTTTTCGGATTTCAGATGTAATAGAAATGACGCCATATGTCGCTAGCCCCAAAAATCTGTTTAGCTAACATGAGTCTCCACTTCCTTAACGCCCCTTTGTGCATCGATTAGTGCGATATACTCGTTTACCAGTCTCTCGCTCATTCCAATAATTCGAGCGATTTCTAGCGGTTTCATTTTACCGTGCAACATTCTCACTTTCTTGAAAGCTTTGATATATCGGTCACAAGCCTCTTCCGTATGCTGCGTCATTCGCGAGATATCTGGTGTTGGAATTCCCTGAAGGAACTTTTCGATTATCACCTTCTTGTGAGTCAATGATGGTCCAATATCATGAATAGTCCCACGATAAGGCAAGATGACACCCTGTTCCGTCTGATATACCTTGATATCCTTTCCAATCGTTCCGGCACTGACTCCGATCAATTCAGCTACATCTGCCTGAGTCAACACACCTTTCTGAGCGTACGCTTCTTTTAGCAATCTAGCTACGCGATATCTTCTAATCTCCTGATGAGAATAGCCATTTATTCGCATCTGCTTATCCTCTTCGTGTGTTATGGAGAGAATTGCAGGAACAACTCTCATTTTTGAAAGTGTCTTTCCAGGACCTGGCTTTTCATCCATGTGCACAGCAAACCAGAGAGTCTGCCCTACTTCTAGATTCCATGGGTCTCGCGAATACTGCTTAAAGATCTGAATCAGATCTTCAATAAGCATGTCTTGGACTCGATCACCGCCAACAAATGCATATTGCTCTTCCAGAAGGTGTTTGATTGCACCCTGAATTCCCTTCCCTTGAGGTGGAACTGATGATGTCATTGTCTGACCCCCAGACCCCCTTTTTTCGAATCGAGCTTTTCGATCGACGTGGATCCAATCTGATTGAGGCGATCAGAGGCGATTTCTTTATAGATCATATATAGCGCAAGGTACTCAGAGACAACTTTCTCAGATGAGTTGGTTAATTCTCGTATCTGGATAACTGAATAACCTTTGTTTGAGAGAAGGACAACCTTTGAAAATCCGCTGATGTACCGCTTGATCGAGTCGCCGGTATGACGAGTTCGCTGTTCGATCTCGGTGTATTCATATCCTTTTAGGTAAAGTTCAATGATCTGCGTTTTATGTGAAACGGTCGGCCCGATGTCCTGGATCTCGCCACGAGTCGGAACGACTATGCCTTGCTTTCTCATCTCCTGCATATCTCTTTGAATGGTACGGATACTGGTTGTGAGGAGCAGCGCCAAATCTTCCTGAATGAGAAGACCGCCCTGATCATACGCCTCATTAGCAAATCTGAGGAGTTTGTGTTTCCTTAAGCCAGGAACACCCCGTTCTTTCAGAACGGCGGCGTCATCCGGATGGGAGCCGGCGGGCACGGTGGAGGCGATCCCGTCCTCCTGGCGGACATCTTCCACCGCAAGGTGCTGGCCCGGGACTTCAGCCTCTATCTCCACCGCCCGACGGCCACGGACCCCTCCCTGGCCCCCAGCGGTTGCGATACCTTCTATGCCCTGGCCCCGGTGCCACACCTCGACGGCGGCACCGACTGGCAGACTGAGGCGGAACCCTACCGGGCCGCCGTCTCGGCCTATCTGGAGTCGAGTCTGCTTCCCGGGCTGGAGTCGAGCCTGGTCACCTCCCTGGTGACCACACCCCTGGATTTTCGCGATCGCCTGCGGTCCTACAAGGGGGCTGGATTCAGCCTGGAGCCCGTGCTCTGGCAAAGCGCCTGGTTCCGCCCCCATAACCGCAGCGAGGAGGTCCGCCACCTCTATCTGCTGGGGGCCGGCACCCATCCCGGTGCCGGGCTCCCCGGCGGCGAAGGGATCGCGGCGTTCGCCAGGTGGGTGGCGGTGATCGCGGAAAGGGTCGCCGCCGTCCCGGCAGAGACGGCTCATTTCCTGGGGAACGAGCCCCGTCCCGCAAGCCTTCCGGGCACGGCTCAAGACGCGCCTCTATGACTGGCTCTACCGCCGGCGTGTCCTTGGAGCCTTCGGCCTCAGCGACGCAACGACTGCCGACTTCCTGCGTCAGGTGGAGGCCTTCCGCCCGGACGTGATCGTGGCG
>CALMJN010000367.1 GCA_937864385.1 uncultured Methanosarcinales archaeon
GGCCGCTGCGATCGACAACGATGGCTGGCTCCATTCGGGCGACCTGGCGATCCGCTTGCCGAATGGTTATTTCAAGATCACCGGCCGGCTCAAGGACATGGTCATCCGGGGAGGAGAGAACATCTATCCACGGGAGATCGAGGAGTTCCTGTACACCCATCCCGCCATCAGCGATGTCCAGGTCATAGGCGTTCCGGACAAGAAGTATGGCGAGGAGATCATGGCCTGGGTCAAGCTCAAGAAAGGCGAGGCCGCCAGCCCAGAGGAGATCAAGGAATTCTGCAAGGGCAAAATCGCCCATTTCAAGATCCCCAGATATATCAAATTCGTGGACGACTTCCCCATGACTGTCAGCGGAAAAATCCAGAAGTTCAAGATGAGAGAGGAGTCGATCAAGGAACTGGGCCTGGAGGAGGCAGCCAGCATGAAGACGGCCTGACCGGCTCCATTCGTCTACCATTCTATTTTTCTGCAGGCTCATTCAGCCTTTCCGCGGCTTCAGACCTTCTGGATTATGACCTGGATCTGGAATGATAGAGCCGGAAAAGACTTATCATATCATAGGCCAAATATTGACTCTCATGCTCAGCCAATCCCAGCTCAGTGAGAGCCAGATCTATATTGAGAGCGAGCGCTGGCAGTGCAGCTTCGGCTGGGGGGAGCCGGTTAAATTGGGAATGGTTCTGGAAGCAGTGGATCTCTCTTCTGAAGGCCGGGATTTCTCCTATATCATCGAGGCCAGCCTCATCCCCCAGCTTGAATTCCTGGATGAGGAGATACTGGAGGAGGCCAGAGCAGAGGGCCTGAACGGTGAAGAAGAAATGCTGCGCTATGCTTACGAGTGCTATGGCGGCGTGCCTGTGAATATCGATGCCCTGCAGCCGGCAAAAGCCTCCTGCGGCATGTCCAGCTTCGTGGCTGAGAGCAGCATCGATACGGTTGTCACCGGGACGGGAGAAGCGACGGAGAGCCGACACTTCCAGGATCTATCTGAGGCCATTACATTTGCCCGCGACTTTTATGCCGTCTATGCACCCATCATCTTCGGATTCATAGATGTAATCCTGGACCATCCCCTCCGGGTGGGGGGAACGGGCTGGGATAAGATCAAACAGATGGCCAAAAAGTGAGCCTCTCATCCAGCATCATGCAATAAGGCCTGATGGGCCGGAAATAATCCATCAATCTACGGTTCCGTGAATTATATCCAGTTGCCGGACTCGATCTCATTCAGGTTTTCCACCAGATAGGCAGCGGTCTTTTCCGAGAGCTTATAGCGCCGGCATATAGCAATCACCCGGTGCAGCTCGTCCCTCTCCATGGAGGCGGTATGCTGGGCTACATAGAGCATTGCTTGCTCATATCCTTCATCCAAAATGGCATCCTTGACCACAAGCAATGTCTGTTCGTTGATATGTATGCCCGTTGCCCCTATCTTTTTTATAACCTTGGTCATCTCCTCGCTCAAATCCATGCGAGGCTTGACAGCGACCGTTGGCTTTTCCAATTCCTGAACAAAATCCAGTGCCTTTTTGGAGACGCCTTTTAGTATCAGCTCTGATGCCAATTTCTTGAGGGTCTTTCCCTGCAAGATGGCCTCTGCTTCTAAAGATCTATAAGCATCCGGGGTAATCTCTATCCTGGTATATCTCACGCTGGGCATTTGCTTGTGGCGCCTCGTTTCTCTTTTTCCTGCCTCTTTGCTATATATGAATTATGCTCATTATACATATTAAAAGACTATTGGCAGCTTTTGTGACACATGCCCATCATCATAAGGCTAAAAGGCTTTCCATCAAACCATCAAACCAGGAGGGTGATAATCTGAAGGATGGCTATTTTGATCGGATGGAAGAGTTCACAGTCCGAGCTGCCTTCCCACCGCCCCGTCCACAAGCTCCAAAAACTTTTGCTGCGCCTCAGCAGGGATGGTAGCTCCCGCCGCCACATTATGTCCCCCGCCCACTCCACCCACACCCCGCGCTGAAGCCGAGAGGGCGTCGGCCAGATCCAGCCCGGATCTGACCAGATCCTGGGTTCCCCGCGCTGAGACCTTGAGATCCCCGCCCTCAGTCCGGGCGAAGGCCAGAATGGGACGGGAGCGGTCTGCCATCTGAAAGCTCATGCCGGCAACAATGCCTACGATGGTGTCCTGGATAGAGTCTCCTGCATCGAAATACTGGATGCTATGCAGGCAGGTGATGCCCTTCTCCGCCACCAGCTTGAGGCCATTTACCAGATTCTGGCGATGCTGGGAAAGTAGCCTCTGCGCCTCGGAGAATGCCCGGTCCCTGTCGCCCATGCATACCGAAAGTCCAATCTGGGCATGGCCGTAACGGGCTGTGGCGTTGAGAAGGGTGGAGTACTCGCTGGCATCTCGCATCTCAGTGCCCTCCTGTTCCGACAAAAGGACATAAACCTCTCCTATCAGCCTCTCGAGCTTTGCACCTGCCAGACCGCTGCGCAGCCCCTTTCTGATTATGGCCGAGACCAGATTGGCTTTTTCATCTTGGCTGAGATCGATCCATCTGCGCCAGCGCTCACCGCCAAGACGTATTCCTATCTCTTTAAGGAAGGCTATGCAGGCGTCCTCGTTTCCCGATAGACCGGGCAGATAGGGATCCTGGGAGTACTCCAGCATCTTGTAGACTGGACGGGTCTGCCTGCCGAAGAGCTTGATGTCCCGGCCAAAGGATACTGCTCCTGCCTTCGAGCCGATCTCCAGGATATGCCGGTTTATTCCTGTAAGCCGGCCATGGGCCATGTCCTGAAGATCGCCCACCGCCCCCACCACCGCCAGGGCGGCCAGATCGTCATTGCCTTCTGATGTGGCGGCCAATGCTCTCGCTAAAAGAAATGAGGTTCCGCTGCCGGAAAGATGCAGGGCCCCATCCGCACCCACCAGGTGCGGATTGATATGAGCCATGGGCCGGGCCTGGGATAAGGCAGGCTTATGGTGGTCGACCACCACCGCAGCAAGGCCGCGATCGCATATCTGCTGTATCATGCCGCTGCCAAGGTCGGTAAATAAGACCAGATCAGGATTATAGTCTGCAATCTCATCTAAAGCCGGCTCATCTAGCTGCCGGAAAAAAATAGGCTTATAGTTCAATCCCGCTCTTTCCAGAGCAGTGCAGATGATTGCCGCCGAGGTGAGGCCATCGGCATCAACGTGAGAGACCACCAGCAGATCCTTCTTCTGACGGATCTTTTGGGCAGGCTCCCTGCACATCTCACATAGCCCCAGGAAAGGACCGGACATATCCTGAATTTTTAGCATATCCATTTTAGATCTGGCAGGCTATCAGATAAAACTTTGCCGCGAGGCTAAGGTGTAATACTATTGGCCGGTGAGATTGATTCTTGCCGCCCAGCTTGTCCCAAGCAGGCGCAGTCTCATGGGAGCTTCGGTCATGGGGGGATAATCAGGTACATCCATCTCCTCTGCCTCAGGCAGCTCATGGAAGATAAACTGGTCTTCTATGGATACATTCTTGGAGTCGTTGATGAGAAAGGCGTATCTGTTCATGACCTCTCCGCTTCCCCTCACCCTTCCTGCGGCCAGGGTATCATCCTTTGATCCCATCTTAAAATCGCTCATAACCGTTCCCGTGCCCATCAGGTTATGGCTGTAATCGATATCCACCTCCGCATGTGAGGAATATGCAGCTGTCATAATTATATAGAGGGCAGCTATAATCACCCAGCAGAGCATCTTCCATCTCAATGGGGCAGAATTAGCCCAAACATCTCTCATAGCACCTTCGCCCGCATCTTTTCCGAGCCTATCGATATATTCCCTTCTACTCACCATTCCTTATTTAATCCTGTGGCATCATCAAGAGCTTGGCTATCAGGACATGTGCCGACCTATAAGTCCGGGGCTATTGCGCCTGCAGAGAGGAGTGATTATCGCGACCGACATATCTAACACCCCCGCTTTCAGCCAGCTGGACATAGCACCTACCATAGCCTCTATTCTGGGACTGGAGCTGCCAGAAAAAGATGGACGGGCAATAGAGGCTGTGGCAGGCTGGGGCTGCAAGAAGGCAGCACTGATCATCGTAGACAGCCTGGGTTACGATCTATTGATTCATCTCCTGCCGCATATGGCGAACATGAATCTCCTCAGCCAGGATGGCCTGCTCCTCCCGGCCAAGGCAGTCTCCAATCGCACCACCCCGGCCATCGCCAGCATCCTCTCCGGTCTGCTTCCCGAGCATCATCAGATCCTGGATAAGGCCGGGGCAAAAGAGTCGAGCATCCTCAGCCTGCCGGAGATTGCAGCATCAGCGGGAGAGGTCTGCGCTGTGATAATGGAACAGAACGGAGCGGAGGTCTACCAGGGCTTGATCCAGAAGGTATATGGCATAAAAGACAGCCTCCCTCCCGATGAGTTCGACCAGGAGGCCTGTCGGCTCACCTGCCAGGCTCTTTTGGACAGCCCGGATCTGCTGGTATCCTATTTCATCGGAATTGATAAGAATGCTCATTTGGGCTCCGATCTTAAAGGCATCAGAGAGGCAGCACTGCTCATAGACCGCTGCATAGGTCGGATCATGGCTATGGCTGATGAAGAGACATTGCTGGTCATCTGCGGGGACCATCCTATACATGCCGGAAGGCTGAAACGAGTTAATGAGCCCTATTGCGTGGCAATGATCCTGGCCCGGGGGAGGAGGCGATGGCCAGAGGAATAAGTATAGCCCGAGGAATGGCCTTCCTTAAATTCGGGGGGCTTCGATAGGTTTAAATTGGACCAGTGGAAAACGGCTGTCATGATGGATGAAGATCTCTCAGATATTTTTCAAATAATTGCTGAAGACGAACGCAGGCGCAGGTATCTAAAGGAGGTAGGCGACTGGCTGGTGGATGAATATTTTGAGCTGCGTCAGGCGTCGTGAGACCAGAGTCCCTTTTTTTGAATAGAAATCCGCAAATATTTAAAATAATAAATTTGTAATGCAGAGCTATTTTTCCCTTCTGCAAATGCGTAACCCCTCGTCGACTGATTATTATTTAAGTCGACACTATTCTATTGTTACATATCTGTAGAAAAATTCAAATAATATATTGGCCAACTGAAGACCTGTGCAACTGAATGATTGCCCTTTGACTGCCTGCAAAATATTGATATCGCTGCTCTTTATAGCCAGCCTGGTCCCGGCTCAGGGCAGCATGGTTCCGGCTCAGGGGGCTGAAGGGGGTGGGACAGCCTCTCCGATGGATCTCGATCCCGCCAGCCGGCAGAATCCGCCCGAACCGCTGATCGATCCTTCTGCCTGCAATCATCCACCAGAGCAGCCTTCCATTGCCGATGGGCCAATATCCGGCGCACCAGGAGTCGCCTGTAATTATACTGCTTATGCAATAGATCCGGACGGCGATCCTCTAATCTACATCTTCCATTGGGACGATGGAAATACCTCAACAGTGGGGCCGTTTGAATCGGAAGCCAATGCCGCAGCAGATCACATCTGGAGGCGGGCAGGGACCTATAAGGTTAGGGTCAGGGCTATGGATGATAATGCTTCATCCCCCTGGTCATCTCCACTAAAAGTAGTGGTCAATTCCCCGCCCGGCCAGCCTGCCATCCCCGCCGGGAAGAGCACAGTCCTGCCGGGAGAGATGATATCCTTTGCCACATCGGCAGAAGATCCCGATGGGGATCGGCTGCGATATATCTTCGACTGGGGAGACGGATCTGTCTCTGTCACTAACTGGACTGAATCGGGGCGGGCCTTGAGCATAACCCACTCATGGCGGAGAGCGGGAAGCTATGTGATTGCAGTGAGAGCAGAGGACAGTGCAAGTGCCTCTTCCCTCTGGTCCGGTCCACTGGATGTAGTGGTCAATTCCCCGCCCGGCCGGCCTGCCATCCCCGCGGGGAAGAGCACAGTCCTGCCAGGAGAGACAACATCCTTTGCCACATCGGCAGAAGATCCCGATGGGGATTGGCTGCGATATATCTTCGACTGGGGAGACGGATCCGTCTCCGTCACTGACTGGACTGAATCGGGACGGGCCTTGAGCATAACCCACTCATGGCGGAGAGCGGGAAGATATGTGATTGCAGCGAGAGCAGAGGACTGTGCAAATGCTTCTTCCCCCTGGTCTGAGGCAATAGCCATAATCATCAATACCCTGCCCGGCCGGCCTGATCAGCTCTCCGGGCCAGGCTCTGGATATGCCATGGTACCATACAATTTTCAGACCTCGGCCATCGATCAGGATGGAGATTCTCTGAATTACACCTTTGATTGGGGAGATGGATCATTAGATGCCCTTGATCTTATTGGCTCGGGCATCAATGTCAGCTCCAATCACACCTGGACGGTCCCCGGAACCTACCAGATCAGGGCAATGGCCTCAGACCGGATGGGGGGTGAGTGGTCTGAGGAGCGGAGCATTACTATAGCCGCAAATGAGCAGCCGGATCGTCCCAGGGATCTATATGGATTGAGATCCAGCTACACCGGGATTGTCTGCAACTATTTCACCATGACCAGGGACCCCGATGGAGACAATGTGATGCATCTTTTGGACTGGGGTGATGGAACGGCTACTGAAACCGGCCATATCCCCTCCGGATCTCTTGAAAATGCATCACATAAATGGAGCAGCCCCGGCGAGTATCCGGTCCGGGTCTGCTCATTAGATGAGAAGGGTGCGCCATCTCAGTGGTCTGGGCCTTTTCTGGTTTCGATAAGTGCCAATGATCCACCGGAGCCGCCGGCCATGCCATCCGGTCCCGCCGCAGGGCAATGCCTGATCTCTCAAGAATATGCCACATCGGCGAGAGATCCGGATGGGGATGCGGTGAAATATGTCTTTGACTGGGGGGATGGAACCACCAGCTGGACTGGCCTGGAGTATCTGGTTTCGGGAGAGGAGAGTTCAGTATCCCATAAATGGATGCAACCGGGAGCCTATCAGATAAAAGCTGCTGCCTTGGACGATAAAGGCCTGATCTCGGATTGGTCCGGGGCGCTTGCAGTGAAGATAGAATAGAAAATGACGCCATATGTCGCTTGCCCCTAAAAATTGTTTAGCTAACATGAGTCTCCACATCCTTAATGCTCCTTTGAGCATCGATTAACTCGACATATTCGTTTACCAACCTCTCACTCATTCCAATAATTCGAGCGATTTCTATCGGTTTCATTTTGCCGTGTAGCATTCTTACTTTTTTAAAGGCCTTGATATATCTGTCACAAGCCTCTTCAGTATGCTGTGTCATTCGCGAGATATCTGGTGTCGGAATGCCCTGAAGGAACTTTTCGATTATTACCTTTTTATGAGTCAATGATGGCCCAATATCATGAATGGTTCCTCGATAAGGCAGGATGACTCCCAGTTCCGTCTGATATGCTTTGATATCCTTTCCAATTGTTCCGGCACTCACCCCGATCAATTCAGCTACATCAGCTTGAGTCAACACACCTTTCTGAGCATAAGCCTCCTTTAGCAATCTGGCTACGCGATATTTCCTAATTTCCTGATGAGAGAAGCCATTTACCCGCATCTGCTTATCCTCTTCGTGTGTTATGGAGAGGATAGTCGGAACAATTTTCATTTTTGAGAGCGTTTTTCCAGGACCTGGCTTTTCATCCATGTGCACAGCAAACCATAGAGTCTGCCCTACTTCCAGATGCCACGGGTCTCTCGAGTACTGCTGAAAGATCCGAATCAAATCTTCGATGAGCATATCTTGGACTCGATCGCCGCCAACAAATGCGTACTGCTCTTCAAGAAGGTTTTTGATTGCACCATGAATTCCCTTTCCTTGAGATGGAGCTGATGGATTCATTGTCTGACCCCCAGACCCCCTTTTTTCGAATCGAGTTTTTCGATCGACTTGGTCACAGTCTGATTGAGGCGATCAGAAGCGAGTTCTTTATAGGTCTTGTATAACGCAAGGTACTCAGAGACAACTTTCTCCGAAGAGTTGGTTAATTCTCGGATTTGAATAATTGAATAACCTTTATTTGAGAGAAGGACAACCTTTGAAAATCCGCTGATGTACCGCTTGATCGAGTCGCCGGTATGACGAGTTCTCTGTTCGATCTCTGTATATTCGTATCCTTTGAGGTAAAGTTCAATGATCTGTGTTTTATGCGAGACCGTCGGCCCGATATCCTGGATCTCGCCACGAGTCGGAACGACTATACCTTGCCTTCTCATCTCTTGCATATCTCTTTGAATAGTACGGATGCTGGTTGTGAGGAGCAATGCCAAATCTTCTTGAATGAGAAGACCACCCTGGTCATACGCCTCATTAGCAAATCTGAGAAGTTTATGTTTCCGCAAGCCAGGGACGCCTTGTTCTTTCAGAACTGCGGCGTCATCCGGATGGGATACTGTTAGAGTAACCGGCACAATTTTGAGGTTGTCTATTGATTTTCCAGGACCTTCTTTAGCGCTAATTGCATGGTAGATCACCTGCGAGTCTCCTCGAAGATTACCATAATTGGCTTCCACATGCTCATGCATTAGCTGAACAAGTGATCGAGCGAGTGCAGGAGAAAAGCCATATTCTATTTTTAGGCTATTGGAGAGTTCTTGTTCATTGGTTTTCCTCCATGCATTGATCAGTGATTTGGTGTCTGTTCCGGCGGCAGGCATCATTACACCCATTATCACATATGCCCAGCATGATAATAAAATCTGCGACATACAGCGGTGATGTAAATTTCCCGGCAAGGCCGCCAATAACGACAAAAAGCCCCTCCTCCAAACCCTTCTATACTTTCCCCACCTAAATCATAGTTCATGATAGTAGCTGACTTCTCCATGATCCCCATGGGCTCAGGCACCAGCGCCTCCCGGTACGTCAAAGCCATCCATGAGGTCCTGAAAAGCTCCGGGGTCAATTTCGTCCCCGGCCCCATGTCCACCTCGGTGGAGGTCGAGAGCCTGGAAGAGCTCTTCCGGGTGATAGACACCGCCAATGAGAGGCTCAAGGAAATGGGCGTCGGAAGGATCATCACCAACATCAGAATCGACTGCCGGCTGGACAAGGAGATCTCCATCCGCTCCAAGCTCCAGGCGGTGAGGCCATGACCGGCTCAGGAAAAGCATGCCCCTTCGTTGATGGCAGGCTGTGCCTAGAGGAGGGCTGCATGGCCTGGCTGCTGGAGGAGGGCTGCAGCCTGATCCGGCCTGCCAGCGGAGCTGCCAGCGCCTTCGAGCTGAAGCTGAAGGCGGCAGCGCCTCTCATGTACCGCTCCCTCCTGGATCTGGTCCGGATCATGGAGGAGACCTCTAAAAACTGCAACAAATGCGGCCCGGAGCTGTGGAACTACGCCCAGGAGGCGAGAGCCGGCTTGCTCGACGAGCTGATACGCTCCGAGCTGGCCGGGGCGGGGATAAAGGGAGGGTGTGATTGACTATACGTGGCCGAAGCCAGCGGCAAATCATCAGGCCCGGAATAAGACCAGCCAGAGCAGATAGATGAGATAGCCGGCCACGCCGAGCCCCCCCTCCAGGCGGGAGATGCACCTGCCGCTCCAGAAGACGGGCACACAGGCCAGGGCCACCCCGGCCATGAGGGGAATATCCAGCATCAAGAGCTGCCTCTCCACCGGCAGGCCGCCGGGCGAGGCCATGCAGGTGAGGCCCAAAATCACCAGGATATTGTAAATGCTGCTGCCGAGCAGGTTGCCCACAGCCACATCCCGCTCGTTTCTGATGGTGGCGATGGCAGTGGT
>CALMJN010000368.1 GCA_937864385.1 uncultured Methanosarcinales archaeon
GAAATATCTCGCTTGAGGATGGACAATCGGAATATTCGATCCTTCGTGCCTCAAGCGAAATCTATATCCACTTCATGCAATACATTAGGATGCATGAAGTCCATAACATTCCTCTTCCTGGCATTTTTCCTGGCTGCAATGCCCTCTGCATCTGGTCAGGACGCCAGCTACTGGCAGGCTCAGGCGCTGAGCGATCATCAGAATGGGTCAAGCAACCTGGCCCTGGAAGACATTGAAGAATACCTGGCGTTAGAACCCGACGACCCTTGGGGCTGGAGCTTCAAGGCCAACCTGCTCAAGGATATGAATCGATACAGTGAGGCGGTGGACAGCTTTGACCAGATCATTCGCATCGATCCGGACAATGCCCAGGCCTACAACGATCGTGCTCTTCTACTCTCCGGAGGATTGAATCAGCATGATGATGCCCTGGATTCCATCAAAAAGGCCATAGAAATCAATCCGGGCAACGCCAATTATTATTTCAATATGGGCATCATCCTGGAGGCCCAAGAGAGCTATGATGATGCTCTACAGTCCTACAGCCAGGCCACGACATTGAATCCTTCTCTAGCTGTGGCCTGGTACAGGCAAGGCATGGTCTATAAAGATCTGGAAAAGATCGATGAGTCCCTCTCATCCCTGAGCCGGGCACTGGATCTGGATGCCAGCAACGCCGATGCCTGGAATGAGAAAGGTCTGGCTCTCATGGATCTTGGCTCCCGGGACGAGGCTGTAAGCTGCTTTGAGAGAGCTGCGGCAATTGAGCCCTCCAATCTGGAGTTCCAGAACAACCTGGTGATGGCAAAAGGCGGATCAGATATGCAGCCTGACCGGATCATGGAGTTTGGCAGCAATTCCCAGGATGCCTGAATCGGATCAACTTTGATTTTTCATGAAAGGCGAGAGAGGATCAAAAAGCCGCAGCCTATCTTTTTTGGCCGGATTTTCTTTTTTCTCATGGCCGATCACCGGCCTCGCTGTACTGGCTTTTAGCCCGCCCTTCTGGATAATGCCTCTGCCCTGCAGGATAACGCATCTGTCCTGGAGGATATGCCTCTGCCCATACGGATAATGCCTGCCCTGCAGATATAAAAGACGGTTTAATTCTGCTCATAATCCAGTTTGGTTATCATTATGATCAATTCATATGACTTATTATCCTTGAAAATAGAATTGCTTATCATTTGAATAGGCAATTTGGCGATCATAAATTCTCATAACTATTAGGACTGGATCTCAAATACATATAAATTCGGACCGAGGACTTTGAGCTTTTAGGAGGCTAAATTAAAATGGCCCTAGATATAAAGACAAAAGATGAGGTCTTTGAGGCAATAGACAAATACAATGTTAGATTTGTCCGGATTTGGTTTACTGATATCCTGGGTGTTCCCAAGAGCTTCGCCATCAATCCCTCCGAGCTGGAGGGAGCATTTTCCGAGGGCATGGGCTTCGACGGCTCCTCCATCCAGGGCTTTGCCCGCATTCACGAGTCGGACATGGTGGCCAAGCCCGATCCAACCACCTTCCAGCTCATTCCCTGGAGGCAGCAGGAAAACTCCGTGGCCAGGATGTTCTGCGATATCCAGAATCCCGACGGCAGTCCTTACGAGGGTGATCCCAGGTACGTCCTGAAGAGAAACCTGGCCCGGCTCAAGGATAAAGGCTACAGCTTCTTGGTCGGCCCGGAGCTGGAGTTCTTCTATTTCAAGAATGAGCACTGCACCGAGATACTGGACAGCGGAGGATACTTCGACCTGACCACGGCGGACAATGCCTCTGATCTGCGGCGTGACACCATCCTGGCTCTGGACTCCATGGGGATAGATGTAGAATACAGCCACCATGAGGTTGCTCCATCCCAGCATGAGATCGACCTGCGCTACAAAGATGCACTGTCCATGGCCGACACGGTCATGACCTACAAGGTCACAGTCAAGGAGATCGCCAGAAGGTACGGCTATCACGCCAGCTTCATGCCCAAACCCATCTTCGGTCAGAACGGCAGCGGCATGCACGTGCATCAGTCCCTCTTCGCTGGCAAGAGAAATGTTATGTTCGATGCCGGCGACGCCTATCACCTATCCGACGAGGGCAAGTATTACATCGCCGGGCTGCTCAAACATGCGCCTGAGATCACAGCCGTCACCAACCAGTGGGTCAACTCCTACAAGCGCCTGGTCCCCGGCTATGAGGCACCGGTCTATATCTGCTGGGCGAGAAGAAACAGATCCGCTCTGGTCAGAGTGCCCATGTACAAGCCCGGAAAGGAGGCTGCCACCAGGGTGGAGTTCAGAAGCCCCGATCCCGCCGCCAATCCCTACCTGGCCTTCTCGGTCATGCTGGCAGCGGGCCTGGCGGGCATCGCCAACAAGTACGATCTGCCTTCTCCTCAGGAAGAAGACATCTACCACATGAGCGATGAGGAAAGGAAGAAGGCGGGAATCACCTCTCTGCCGGGAAGCCTCAATGATGCCATCCAGCTGGCTGAGGGAAGCAAGCTCATCCGCGAGGCCCTGGGCGAGCACACCTTCAAAGCCTTCATCGCAAACAAGAAGGCAGAGTGGGATGCCTACCGCACCAATGTCACCCAGTGGGAGCTGGACAGGTACCTGTCCCTGCTCTAGAGCCCTTCCGGGCTCGTCTTTTATATTTATCTTGGCCCTTGATCTAAATACGAAGAGATTCCTGGTGGAGATGAATGAAAGACGAGTCTCGCATCGACTGGCTTCGATCATAAATATTATGAATGCTTCTTAAATAGATATAAAGCATTTATTGAAAACCAATATAGCCCACAGCTCCTGGCAGGCAAAATATGATTGAACAAAGCCGGCGAGAAGCTGTCCAGTGACACGAGCTGGAATCCGAAAAGCGGAGAAATACCTGAAATGTCGGTGACCGGGCCCAGGGTTAAGGGAGTTTGAGAGGAATATGCCAAGGATTAGAAGGGAGCTTTACAGCAAAGAGATCTGCTCCTGCTCCATCTTTGGAGCCATGAACCAGGGTGGAGAGCGCTTCAACGCCGCAGGAGTGATGAGGGCCATAGCCAATATGCATGTCCGAGGCAACGGCCTGGGCGGAGGTTTTGCCGCTTACGGCATTTACCCCCACTACAGTGACTACTACGCCTTCCATCTCATGTTCACAGGCAAGAGCATGCAGGATCGGCTGGAGGCCAAAGCAGAGCTGGAGGAACTCCTCTGCCATAAGTTCGATGTGGTCTACGATGAGGAGATTCCCCATGAGGATGAGTCAACGATGATCGATCCTCCTCTGATATGGCGCTACTTCCTCCTTCCTCATAAACGGGGAGAGGAGGAGGCCCTCTCCGACGAGGAATATATTGTCTCCAAGATCATGCAGGTGAACACCAAAATAGAGAATGCCTATGTCTTCTCTTCCGGCAAGAACATGGGCTGCTTTAAGGGCGTTGGTTACCCGGAAGAGATCGGTCAGTACTTTATGCTGGACCGGCTCTATCAGGCTTACACCTGGACGGTGCACGGCCGATTCCCCACCAATACCCAGGCCTGGTGGGGGGGAGCCCATCCTTTCAGCCTGCTGGACACCTCCATAGTGCACAACGGCGAGATCTCCTCTTACGGCACCAACCGCTGGTATCTGGAGATGTACGGCTATGCCTGCACCCTCCAGACCGATACCGAGGTCATAGCCTATGCCGCAGACCTGCTCATGAGGAGGCAGAGGCTTCCCATAGATATAGTGGCCAAGATCCTGGCTCCACCCATCTGGAATGCCATCGACAGAATGAACCAATCGGAGAGAAAGCTGCTCACCACCCTGAGGATGGTCTACGGGCCTCTGCTCATGAATGGGCCTTTTGCCATCATCATCGGCCAGACCGGGAGGATGATCGGCCTTACGGACAGGATAAGGCTGCGGCCTCTCACTGCCGCCAGGCGGGGGGATATGTTCTATCTCTCCTCGGAGGAAGCATCAATCAGACTGATCTCGCCAGAGCTCGACCGGGTCTGGACCCCCAACGGCGGAGAGCCGGTCGTGGGCGAGCTAAATAATATGAGGACGGTTCTGCAATGAAATCATTCGTCTTTCCTGAGTTTCAGATCATACGGGACGAAGAGAAATGCGGCCAGTGTAGAGGCTGCGAGAGACAGTGCGCCTTTGGCACCCATACCTATGATCCGGTGGCTGACAGGCTGATATCCGATGAAACTAAGTGCGCCGGATGCCAGAGATGCGTCATCTTCTGTCCCAAGCATGCCATAGTGGTCCGGCCTGCTCCCTCTTTCTACCGGCCCAATGCCTCCTGGTCTCGAGAGAAGCTGGATGACCTCAAAAAGCAGGCGGAGACTGGGGGAGTGATCCTCACCGGATCGGGAAACGACAAGCCCTTCCGCATTTACTGGGACCACATACTGCTCAACGCCTCTCAGGTGACCAATCCCTCCATAGATCCCCTGCGTGAGCCCATGGAGCTGCGCACCTTCCTGGGAGCCAAGCCGGATATAATGGACATATCCGCCGGCGATGGAAAGGTCGAGATCAAGACCGAGATTGGACCCAACCTCATGGTAGAGACTCCCATATTGTTCTCCGCCATGTCCTATGGAGCCATAAGCTACAATGCCTTCGGCTCACTGGCCAGAGCCGCCTGCAAATCCGGAACCTACTTCAATACCGGTGAGGGGGGACTGCCAAAAGAGATGAGGCAGGAGTTTGGCAGATGCGCCATAGTCCAGGTGGCCTCGGGCCGGTTCGGCATAGATGCGGAGTACCTCAACTGCGCTGCTGCGGTGGAGATCAAGGTGGGCCAGGGAGCTAAACCAGGAATCGGTGGCCATCTGCCCGGAGAGAAGGTCTCCCAGCTGGTAGCTGAGACGCGCATGATTCCCCAGGGAACCGACGCCATATCCCCGGCGCCGCATCATGACATCTACTCCATTGAGGACCTCTCCATGCTCATCACTGCCTTGAAAGAGGCCACCAATTATGAGAAGCCCATATCGGTCAAGATCGCTGCGGTGCATAACTTTGCCGCCATAGCCTCGGGAATAGTGAGGGCGGGGGCGGACATCATTGCCATCGACGGCCTGCGAGGGGGAACTGGCGCCGCTCCCAAGGCTATCCGGGACAATGTGGGCATACCAATAGAGCTGGCCATATCCTCATTGGATCGCAGGCTGCGGGGAGAGGGCATCAGGAACAGGTGCTCGATCATTGCTGCCGGAGGGATCCGCTGCAGCGCCGATGTGGTCAAGGCCATTGCTTTGGGAGCGGATGCGGTTTACATCGGATCGGCGGCTCTGATCGCCATGGGCTGCACCCTCTGCCAGAAGTGCTATACCGGCAAATGCAACTGGGGCATATGCACCACCGATCCCCGCCTCTCCGGCCGGCTCAATATGGATATCGCCTCCCAGAGGCTGGCCAATCTCATCTCCGCCTGGTCTCATGAGATAGCGGAGATGCTGGGTGGCATGGGCATCAATGCCCTGGAGAGCCTGAGGGGCAACCGGGACCACCTCAGGGGTGTGGGCCTTTATGAGTGGGAACTGGATGTCCTGGGCATCAAGGGAGCCGGAGAGTGAGAGAGAATGGCCAGAGCGGAAGAGGTCAATGGCAGCGGCAGTTTGGATGATGCCCCGGCAAGCCCCAGGGAGGTGGAGATAGATGCCGCTGACCAGGACACCAGAGCCCTGAACGACCGGCTCAGAGAGCTTTTGCTCTCGGGAGTGGAGAAGGTTGTCATCAGAAATGTCTGTGGCCAGAGGTACATAGGAACCCGGCTCTACACTCCTCAGCATCTGAAGATGGATATTGAGATCTTTGGAACTCCCGGCAACGACCTGGCTGCCTTTCTCTTCGGCCATAAGATAACCGTTCACGGCAACGCCCAGGACGGTGTGGGAAATACCATGGATGCAGGAGAGGTGGTGGTACATGGCCGTTCGGGAGATGTTCTCGGCTTTTCCATGCGTGGCGGCGAGATCTATGTGAGGGATGGCTGCGGGTACAGAACTGCCCTGCATATGAAAGAGTATGAGGACAAGAGGCCGGTGCTGGTCATAGGAGGCACAGCCCAGGACTTTCTGGGGGAGTACATGGCAGGAGGAATTGTGGTTTTGCTGGACCTGGAAGAGAGGGGCCATCAGGCCAATTTCATAGGAACAGGAATGCACGGAGGGGTGATCTATCTGCGGGGTGCCGTGGATGGATCCCAGCTGGGAAGCCAAGTGGGCTGTTCGCCTGTAGATCCGTCAGATCGCAAGGTTCTGGATCATTATATCACCCGGTTCCTGGAAAGGCTTCCTGAGGTGGGCCTGAGTAGGGAGGAGATAATCAACTCTCCCTTCCTCAGGCTGACCCCCAAATCGAAGAGACCTTATAGCACTCTGTATACCTACTAAATAGATCCCCAGTGATAAAGATGACAAAAGTGCTTGTTCCAACTGTCTGTCCCTATTGCGGTGCAGGCTGCGGATTTTACGTTGCGGCAGAGAGGGAGAAGGCCATCGGGATAGAATATATGCTTGACCATCCCGTAAGCCAGGGGGCTTTATGCGCCAAGGGAAATGCGGCTTTGGAGATCCTATACCACCCGGATAGGCTCACCTCTCCCCTCAAGAGAAGAGGCGAAGGCTGGGCCAGGATCTCCTGGCAGGAGGCCCTGGATCTGGTGGCTAAGGGCCTGGGCCAGGCCAGGAAAAAGCACGGTCCCCGGAGCCTTGCTTTCCTGTCCTCCTCCAAGTGCAGCAATGAGGACAATTACCTGATGCAAAAGCTGGCCCGCCTGCTGGGCTCGCCCCACATAGACAATTGCGCCCGCCTCTGCCATGCTCCGTCCGTGGTTGGGCTGAACAAAACCCTGGGGGCGGCGGGAATGACCAATCCCATACCGGACATCGCCAGCTCCAGGTGCATATTCATCATCGGATCGAACCTGGCCGAGAACCATCCGGTCATATCCCGCTGGGTCCACCGGGCCAAGGACCGGGGAGCGATGGTGATCGTGGCCGATCCCCGCGCCACGCCCACCTCATGGATGGCGGATGTATTTCTGCAGCTGGAGCCCGGAACGGATGTGGCTCTCTTGAATGGCATGGCCCATGTGATCATCAATGAGGGGCTGATAAACAGAGAATATATCGCCCAGAAGACGAAAGGCTTTGAGGCTCTGTCCCGGGCGGTAAAGGATTTTACTCCTCAGAGGACAGCAGAGATCACCGGGATTGCCCCAGAGGATATAGTGCGGGCAGCCCGGGCCTATGCCACCTCTCCTGCTTCTGCCATTTTATACTCCATGGGCATAACCCAGCACAGCACGGGAACAGACAATGTTCAGTCAATATCCAACCTGGCCCTGATCTGCGGCCAGATGGGAAGGCCCGGCACGGGAGTCATGCCCCTGCGGGGCCAGAACAACGTCCAGGGAGCCTGCGATATGGGTGCCCTGGCAGAGTTTTATCCCGGTTATAAAAAGGCTGATGATCCCAATACCATCCGTTATTTCCGAGAAGCCTGGAATGCCCCGGATCTGCCCCCGGGGCCGGGGCTCACTGCCACAGAGATGATTGAGGCCGCAGGGGCAGGAGAGATTAAAGCCATGTATATCATGGGCGAGGACCCGGCCAACTCCGATCCCTGCAGCGAGCATGCCAGGCGGTCTTTAGAAAGCCTGGACTTTTTAGTGGTGCAGGATATATTCATGACCGCCACAGCCCAGCTGGCGGATGTTGTTTTGCCCGGAGCGGTCTGGGCGGAGAAGGAGGGAAGCTTCACCAATACGGAGAGGCGGGTGCAGTGGAGCCATAAAGCCATTGAGCCGCCGGGAGAGGCCCGCTCCGACAGGGGTATAATCTGCGATGTGGCCCGGTCCCTGGGGCTGCAATTCGATTATCCTGATGCAGCAAGCGTTCTGGCCGAGATAAACCGGACCGTTCCCCAGTATGCCGGCATCCTCCGGGAGCGGCTGGAGGGCTCCAGCCTGGTCTGGCCCTGCCCCACTGTCGATCATCCGGGAACTCCCATACTTCATCGCTCCGGATTCAATCTGGCGGAAGGCAGAGCCAGCCTAATCCCCGTTCCCTTCAGTCCGGCGGCGGAAGCAGCAAGCCGGAATCATCCTTTTATCCTCACCACAGGCCGGGTGGCGGTGCACCACAATGCCGGGTCCATGACCAGAAGAAGCCCCTCGCTGATCAGCCGGGAGCCCGATCTCTTTGTAGAGATGAACCGGGAAGATGCGGCGGCTCTGGATGTGGAAGATGGTGACGAGGTCAGAGTTGCTACAGCGCGGGGGGAGACAGCAGCTTATGCCCGGCTCACGGATCGGCTGAAAAAGGGTGTGGTCTTCATGCCCTTCCACTTCCCCGGAACCAATATCCTCACCACGGATGCTATAGATCCGGAGGCCCGGATACCTGAATTCAAGGTCTGTGCCTGCAATGTCTTTCGGAGGGATTAAATGGCGGTTTATATTGATATAAACAGATGCATCGGCTGCCGCTCCTGCGAGGTGGCCTGCCAGAGGGTGCACGGCGGACATGGACATATCAATGTGCACTATGTAAGAGAATATGCCGCCGTTCCCGTTTTATGCCATCATTGCCAGGAGGCAGGCTGCACTATGGTCTGCTTTACCGGAGCCCTGCATAAAGAGGGAGAGTGCACCGCCTTTGATGTAGAGAAGTGCACCGGCTGCGGCTTATGCGCCCTGGCCTGCCCCTTCGGGGTGGTCTGGACGGATAAGATAGCTCATAAGTGCGACCTCTGCCAGGGCCGAGAGGAAGGGCCGGCCTGCATCGCCACCTGTCCGGCCAATGCCCTGTCTGATGATTTTGATCTGGCGACTCGCCGGGCAAGGGAGCGTGCCGTTCGAGCTGCAGCCGTAGGAGGCAAAAGATGATACGAGTCGACGCCAGGCTCTGTCTGGGATGCATGTCCTGCTCCAATGTCTGTCCCAGCCAGAATATAACCAGAAGCGAGATCGATGGGAAAAGGACAGTTCACTGGAAGAGATGCAAAGAGGAGTGCGACCTATGCGTGGAGCTCTGTCCGGCCAAAGCTCTATCTTTAGTGCCCTGGGATGAGAATGTTCCTGAGCCCGAGATCTCCTTTGATCTGGTTGCCTGCAAGATCTGTGGTTCTCCCTATGCCACGGAGCCCATGCTGCAAAGAATCGAGTCATCCCTTCCTCAAGAGATGCAGAAGGATGCGGGCGGCCTGGAGTGGATCCGCATCTGTCCTGTCTGCAGGCGCAATTTAGAGGCGGAGGGGACTGCCAGGCAGGTGGTGCTGGCCAGGAGCAGGAAAAGAGCCTGAAAAGAGAGATTCGGATATTTCAAAGGCCCATCTTTCAGGCAAAATCGAAAAAGATGGAAAGGAATGGACCCATAATCGTTGACGGGGATCTCCGCACTCGCTGTGGGATCTGCTCGGTAGTCTGCCCCTCGGTAATCACCGTCGCCGGATACGATGGCGGCCTTCCTTTGGTCGGAAGAGAGTATGCGGCCATCTGTCTGCAATGCGGCCACTGCCAAGCCTTTTGCCCCACCGGAGCGCTGACACTCAACCTGCGCCCTAAGAGAGAATGCCCCTGCCGGAGGGGGCAGGCGAGATCGCGCTGCGGTCGCGCGGCACGCCG
>CALMJN010000369.1 GCA_937864385.1 uncultured Methanosarcinales archaeon
GAGCCCGGAAAGAGATAGAATAGAGATGCAGCTATTACAGCCAAAAACATGGCCACTCTCAGGAGAGCCGGACTGCCCTTACGGCTAAGCCTCCCCCGAGGTAGTCTGCCCTGAAAGCTACCTCTCCTCACGCTGCTACTCCCTTCCCTTCAGACTGTCCCTGGCCGGAGCTTCCTTCTGCGCACCCGGCCCACTTTAAATCCCTTTTACACCGTTTTTATATTTCTATCTATAAATGGGTTTCGGATGTTTCCGAAGATGGCGGGACATGCATAATCATGCTTTTTATACCTAAAATGATATCCCTGAGAATATGGAGACTACCCTCGCTTTTCTGGCCGTGGTCGTCTCCGCGAGCCTGGTCATAACCAGGCTGGGACCATTCCTATCCCTGGTCCTGGCATCTATCGCTTTTGGCCTCCTGACAGGCATGGGGGTACTGATGCTGGAATACATCTCCGCCGGCCTATCCCGCATATTCTCATCCCTGGCGTTGGTGGTATTCTGCGGCGCACTGCTGGCAGAGTATCTGCGCCGGACGGAAGGCCTGGAGAGAATAGTCTTCGATTTGCGAAAACTAACTACAAAAATACATATTGTTTCTGGGGCAGCGGGATATCTCATATCCCTGCCGGCCATGTGCAGCATCACTGCCTATATGATACTGGAGCCTGTAGTCAAAGGCCTGGCCGAAAAGGCGGGCAGCGATGGCAGAAGATCCCTTTTCATGACCGCAGCCTGCTCCATAATCTCCTTCAATCTCATCTACCCCTCCCCGGTGATGATCTCCCTCTCCTCCGGGCTCTCCGCCGAGCCCTCTGATCTGCTCAGGCAATCTATTCCCATATCTCTGATCTTATTCATCCTATGCTATCTGCTGATGAGTTACATGTTCCCTGAGGCCGAGAGGCAGGGAGAGCAGAGCACTTCTCCCCAGATGAATAGCGCCAGGGCCTGGACCCCTCTGATATTTCCTGTGGGCATGATGCTTCTGGGCGGTGTTAATCCTACTGTGGCAGTCTTTGCCCGTCCGGATATGGCTCTGCTGATGGGGGCATTGCTCTGCCTCTGGCTGGAGAGAGGCATGGCCCAGGAGATGGTTCATGCCGCTTCCCGAAGATCAGGGGTGATATTGCTGGATCTATGCGGGGCGGGGGCTTTCGGCTATGTTATAGCCGAGAGCAGCCTGGCCGGGGAGATCTACCAGTTGGGACAGTTCCTGCCCGCTCTTCTTCTGCCCTTCTTTCTCTCCGCTCTGCTCCAGCTGGCTATAGGATCCAGGGTGGTCTCCGCCGCCGTGTCCTGCCAGGTTCTGGCCGGCTATCCGCTGCCGTCCGTCACCCTGGCCCTGCTCATAGCTTCAGGAGCATTCATGCTGCCTTATGTCACCGATCCCTACTTCTGGCTGATAAAAAGATCAACCGGAGCAAGCATGAGGCAGATGGTCCGTGGATACACCCTGCCCCTGAGCCTGCTGGGCGTGGCGTCCTTTCTGCTGGCGGCCCTGTCATCACTGATCTGGCCTCAGATCTGAAGCCAATCAGAAAAGCTCATTGCCCATGCCATCCGCATCTTGCATTCTGATGTCTCATTTGCCCGGGTACTGCCTGCTGCCCGTAAAGGAGCTAAAAGATCGCGCCAGCGCCGCCCTCTCCCGCATAGCCTGCTGCGATATCTGCCCGCGTTGCTGCGCCGTGGACAGGCTCTCAGACCAGCGGGGCTTCTGCCGCACCGGCCGGCTTGCAGGCGTGGCCAGCTATACTCCTCACTTCGGGGAAGAGGACTGCCTTGTTGGCAGCGCCGGCTCAGGCACCATCTTCTTCTCCGGCTGCAACCTCTCCTGCCTCTTCTGCCAGAACTATGACATCAGCCAGCAGGGCGCCGGCCGGGAGGCCTCTGCGGAGGAGCTGGCCCGGATGATGCTGGCCCTGCAGGATTGCGGCTGCCATAACATCAATTTCGTCACTCCCACTCATGTCGTCCCCCAGATCCTGGAGGCATTGGTCTTGGCCCGCGAGGGCGGCCTGCATCTGCCGCTGGTTTATAACAGCGGAGGATACGAGAGCATAGAGACCCTGCGCCTGCTGGAGGGGGTCATCGATATCTACATGCCCGATGCAAAATACGGGCAGGACGGGCCGGCCCTCAAATACTCCGGCGCCCCGGATTATGTGGAAAGGATGAAAGCGGCATTAAAGGAGATGCACCGCCAGGTGGGCGATCTGGTTTTGGACGAGGCAGGCATCGCCCGGCGCGGCCTTCTGGTCCGCCACCTGGTGCTTCCGGAGGGAGCAGCAGGCACAGCAGAGGTGGTAAGCTTCATCTCCCGGGAGATATCCAAGAACACCTACATCAATGTCATGGCCCAGTATCATCCGGCATATAATGCCTGCCGCTTTCCCGAGCTGTGCCGGACCATCACTGCTAGGGAATATGCCCAAGCTCTGGACCTGGCGGCGGATGCGGGCCTGACCCGGGGTCTGGCAATGCTTTAAAGCTTATTAGCCTCAATAAAACTGCAGATGATCGCCTTTGAATATCTGGAGCATACCGCAGACGTCATGTTCCGGGCTTACGGCAAGACGGCGGAGGAGATGCTCTGCAATGCCGCTTCCGCCCTATTCCAGGCCATGGTGGACCCGACCACAATCGCCGCCCAGGAGAGTTGGACTGTGGAGTTGGAAGGGGATGATCTCGAGGATCTGGCCTACAGGTGGCTCTCTGAGATAATCTTTCTCTTTGAGACCGAGTCGGCGGTCTTCTCCACATTCTCCCTGCAACTAAAGCAGGATGAAAAGATGAGGCTATACGGAAAAATAGGCGGCGAAAGAATAGATCTTGGCAGGCATGCCTTCGAGAATGAGGTCAAAGCCGTCACCAGGCATAAGTTCGGCATAAAGAAAAATCAGATCTGGTGCATTCAGGTAGTTCTGGACGTGTGATTATGGAAGAGGCCAGCAAGAATCTCTGCAAGATAAATGATAACACTTACGAGGTGCCCCTGGGCTACCGGCCGGGCATGAGAGTGCCGGGAAGGATCTTCGTCTCTGCCGCCCTGCGGGATATGGTCGAGCCGGGGACGGTAGATCAGGTGGCCAATGTGGCCACCCTGCCCGGCATAGTCAAGTACTCCATGGCCATGCCCGATGCTCATTTAGGCTACGGCTTTCCCATCGGCGGCGTGGCCGCCTTCCGGGAAGAGGGAGGTATCATCAGCCCCGGTGGAGTGGGCTTTGACATTAACTGCGGTGTGAGGCTGCTGCGCTGCGACCTGCGGGCAGAAGTGGTGCAGCCCAGGATAAACACCCTTATCGAGGCCCTCTTCCAGGCCATACCTTCCGGCCTTGGTGCCACGGGCAGGCTGCATGCCACCGACCGGCAGCTCACCGAGGCCTTCATCTCCGGGGCCCGGTGGGCGGTGGAGGAGGGCTACGGCTTTGAGGCAGACCTCACCCACTGCGAGGAGAGCGGGGGCATGGACGGAGCCGATCCGGAGCAGGTCAGCCTCAAGGCCAGGAAGAGGGGCAGGCCCCAGCTGGGGACACTCGGCAGCGGCAATCACTTTCTGGAGATCCAGAGGGTGGAGGAGATCTATGATCATGATGTGGCCCGGCAGTTCGGCCTCTTCAAGGGCCAGATCACAGTGATGATTCACTGCGGATCGAGGGGAGCGGGACACCAGATCTGCACCGATCATCTGGATGTCCTGTCCCGGGCGGTCAGGAAGTACAAGATAGACATTCCGGACAAGCAGCTGGCCTGCGCCCCCCTCGGCTCGCCCGAGGCCAGGCAGTACTTCGGGGGGATGGTCTGTGCCGCCAACTATGCCTGGGCCAACCGGCACATCATAGCCCACTGGACCCGGGAGGTCTTCGAGAAGTACTTCCCGGGCAGCCGGCTGGACCTGGTCTATGATGTGGCCCATAATGTGGCCAAGATCGAGGAGCACAATGTGGATGGAAAGCGGGAGAGGCTCTATGTGCACCGCAAAGGCGCTACCCGGGCCTTCGGCCCCAGCCGAGACGAGGTTCCCGCCGCCTACCGCTCCGTGGGCCAGCCGGTGATAATTCCCGGCAGCATGGGCACCTCCTCTTATGTCCTCTGCGGCAGCGACGCCGCCCTGGATCTGACCTTCGGCTCGGCCTGCCACGGCGCCGGCCGGGTGATGAGCCGCAGCCAGGCCCTCAGGCAGTTCACAGGCAAGAGTGTGAAAGCAGCCCTGGACAGGGAGGGAATCGTGGTCAAGGCCACATCACCGGGAATGCTGGCCGAGGAGGCACCTCAGGTCTACAAGCCCTCCGGGGATGTGGTGGATGTGGTGCACAACCTGGGAATAGCCACCAGGGTGGCCAGGCTGGTGCCGCTGGGGGTATCCAAGGGATAAAGAAAGTTCTATCCCGGCAGCGGTGGGCCGCCCCGGCTGTACCCCATGCAGTCCAGGGCTACCAGCCAGTCGAAATCAGTCAGGCTCTGAGCTGTCAGAGGAAAATAGGTTGGATTTTTCAGGCTGCCCGATCGGACCGAAAGGGCAGCCTGCAAAGCAGAAAGCTCCTGAACCCTCCGGGTGGAGATAAAGCGGCCCGGTCCGGGCATGGCCGTGAGCAAGGCCTCCAGGGTGCCGGGCTCGGGCCGGCCTATGCCGCTATCATCCGAGACGCCCACGGCGGAGCCTATTGCTGCATATCGCTCTCCTAAGATCTCTTTCAGATGCGTTCCAGCCGGCCACCAGGTGAAAAGCTCATCGCCGAACTGCCACTGCATTTTTCCCTTCTTCAGATGGCTGTTGTGGGCATAGGCCAGAGTCCTGCCCCGGCCCTGCTCGCATGATAAGATGTAAGCCAGATTCTCAGCCATACAGGCATCACGAATGCCGAGAAGCCTGCTGGTCCGCTGGCTTGACTTCTCCGCCATAACGGCGTGGTAGCCCAGAAGCCACCGGGCCAGTCGAGCATAGTGGACCGCCTCAGAATAGCGCTCTTTGCCGCTCCGGGAGACAAATTCCGGGCGGCGCATTATAAGCTCGGCAATCAGATCCTCCACCTCGATTCGCAACTGCCCTGCCGCCGGGGAGAGGCCGATCGACCTGGCTGGATCAAGCAGAGTTGCAGGGTCTTCCCAATCGCTGCTCCGGCCTAAGAGCGGCTCTATCTTCTGGCGATAGCTCTTCCCGCAGGCATCATCGAGGGCGGTGATATAGTCCAGAACAAAACGCAGTATGTGGCCGGGGCTGTCGGCATAGCTCATCTCCGTGGGGCTGTCGAAGCCGTAGAACCGAATCTTGGTGCGGTGAGACGGATCGGAATTGTAATGCCTCATCCACTCCACAAGCTCTCGATTCGCTTCCAGCCGGCCAAAGCCATGGCTGAATCCAGCCTGTGCCATCTCCTCATAGGATGCCTCCCCCCGGCCGGCCACATACTCATCTACCAGCCTGCCTCGGGAAAAGCTGCTCTCAATGGCGATGGCGCTGTAGCCATGCTTCTCCACCAGCCTCTGGAAGAGCCGGTTCCGTAAAATCAGGATCTCTTCTCCCCCGTGCAGCGCCTCTCCCAGTCCGAGGAGCTCTACCGGCTGGCCAATCAGGGAGACAAGCCGGTCTATGCTGGCGTTGGTGCTTTTCCTTGAATCAAGATTGAAGGCAATGGCCTCTTCATCCAGCTTCATTATGACTCGGATCTATAGAATGATCGGCATACGCTGAATCAGTATACTTATTTTCTATCACCAGCCCAGGGGCGCTCATTGCTTCTTTCCGAC
>CALMJN010000370.1 GCA_937864385.1 uncultured Methanosarcinales archaeon
CGATCGTCCCCCTGCTCATAGCTATCTGGGGCCAGCAGAGGGCTTCAAGGCTGCCGCCTGATCTTGATGCACCAACAGCTCGCGCATGATGCTTTATTTTATCAGGACGCCTGAAAGCAATTTACAAAGTTATAAATCGAGATCAGAATCCCTATCCCGGAAAGGTTAAAATATGGTCAAATGAGACTTTCATTCAGGAAGTGAAGATGCTTGAAGTCCAATGCTGGTTTTGTGGGTTTTGATGGTACCGAGAATAAGCGAACTCTTCTGGCCTTGGCGCAGGTCAAGAAAGCAGCGGGAATCGATGGTGATCTCAACATCCTGCTGCGAAAGCCTCATGGCAGGGCCCTGTCCATTGCAACCAAGTTCAACCGCCTCTTCGGAGTAAAAGCTTATGTCAGCGACAATGCCAACAAAGAGAAATGGGAGAGCCTGGGGATCAAGATAGAGGGTGGCTATGACGACTTCTTTAAAGCATCCGATTTCGTGATGGTGGGCACTCCGGGAGACCAGGAGCTTGTCTATATAGAGGCTGGCCTCTCAAACGGCTGCTTTGTCTCCCTTATGGGAGGAGCAGACCGGCCGGAACTCTTGAAGGGCCTCGCAGAGGGCGGGAAGGTCAAGATCACCGATGATCTCAAGGCCGACTTCGCCCGGGAGTTCTTCTTCGGACTGGAAAACTATGAGATGTTCGCCCGGGCCAAGCCCAGGCTGGTTCAATGCACAAGCTGCAACACCACCGGCCTCTCCCGCCTGGCCCTGGCTGCCAGGCCTCTGGGCCTCACTGCAGTTCTGGGGAACATCGACCGTCGGCATGGTGACCCCCACACCGTGGTCCGGGCCTCGCCTTCCGCCATCCAGTTCGGCAAGGGAGCCGGTCACCAGGGCACCGACGCCGGAACGGTCTTCGAGGAAGTCAACTTCTCCATCCGGGCCAGCAAGGTTCCCACCACTGTGCCCCATACCAACTTCCTCAGCCTGGTATTCAAAGGTGATGTCACTGCTGCCCAGCTGGTTGAGAGCCTGGCCAAGACCCGAGAAGTGGTGGTCATGCCCTACCAGGATGAGGGCAAGAAGCATGAGTGGACCAGCGAGATCCTGGAGGCCTATCTCTCTGCCGTGGAAAGGCCCATCTGCCCGGAGATCTTCGAGCTCATAGTATCCGATGCCGTGATTCCATTCAAGTTGGAGGGCTACACAATCCTGCAAACCGTCTCCATGGTGGAGCAGATGTCCATAGCCGTTCCCAACCATGTGGAGTCCTATCTCCTCTCGGCGGGATATCCCGCAGCAGAGGTGCACAGCCTGGTGGACAGGACGCTCGGCGTCATGCACGGAATCTGGCCGAATAAGCTCTCCTGCTAGGCCTGGTAAGGTCTTTTTATTTCCTTTTTTCCATGTCCGAAGTGCTAGAGGGCCGGTTGGTTGAGAGCAGAATCAGCCTGGGCCCGGCTGCTCTCTCCGAGCTATACGAGCAGGGCTACTTCGGCCGGCCAAAAGGCAAGTGCCTGGAGCTCTCACTGGTGGAAGCAGCCTATCTCTTAGACCGCTCCCGTATCAGGGTTCTCTCTGAAGAAGGGGAACTGGACTTTCCCGCTCTCTTCCAGAGGGCGTCGTCCCTGGAGAGGGGCTTTGAGTTTCGTTATGTGGTCTACAAAGACTTACGAGAACGGGGCTACTACGTCCAGCCGGGCCGGCCTGACTTCAGGGTCTACCCCAGAGGAGGCCGGCCAGGAAAAAGCCCCGCCGAGTTCTATGTCCTGGTCATATCCGAGCGCATGCCTCTGCCCCTAGAGGATATCATGCAGCCGGTGAGGATGGCAGGGCAGATGAGAAAGAGACTGATGCTGGCCATTGTGGACGAGGAGAGCGATATCACCTTCTATGAGGCCAGAGAGAAGAGCATGGTCGGACTGATGCAGGAGGTAGAGGAGAAAGGCAGAGCCACCCTCCTCGAGGATCGGGTGGTGCTCTGGGAGAGGGAGGCATCCCGGAGGCTGCATGAGATAGGCTTCTATGGCAAGCCGGTAGGGGAAAGGCTACAGCTCTCTCTGGTCGAGTCCGCCTATCTCCTGGACAGGGGCATGTTATCCCTGATGGACCGATCGGGAAAGGAGCTAAACCGGGAGAGCTTCGCCGCCAGAGCCAGGCAGATCGAAGCTGACTTTGATTTGAAATTCAGGGTCTATAGCGACCTGCGGGAGAAGAGGATGGTAGTCAAGACCGGCTTTAAGTTCGGAAGCCATTTCCGGGTCTACAAGCAGGTACATGGTCCAGAAAAGGTTCCCCACTCCGACTACCTGGTGCACACCCTGCCCGCAGATCACATCTTTCTGCCCCCCGTGCTCTCCCGGGCGGTGCGGCTGGCCCATTCGGTGCGAAAGTCCATGATCTTCGCCTATCCTCTGGAGGGAGAGGACCGGCTGGTGAGTTATCTGGAGATCAAGAGGCTCAAGCCCTGAAACTAAGTTTTAATACTATATGGAGAGAAGAGAAAACCATGCCCAAGATCGAGGTGGATATCAGTCAGGACTTAAATGAGCGGCTGATGAACTATGTGGTGAGAAGCAGGGGTAGCCTCTATGTGCAGCGCTCAGATGTGATAGTGGAAGCCATAAAGGAGTACCTGGAGAGAAATGAGCGCAAGGTGCGCCGGGCCAACGGCTGAGATATAATCAATGAAATGATTTCCTTAAGTGAATTCCTTTAAGTGAATTCCTTTAAGTGAATTCCTTTAAGTGAATTCCTTTCCTCTCATCTTTCATTGATTCAGGGATAAATCGCTTTGTTGATCTGGCTTGTCTCTT
>CALMJN010000371.1 GCA_937864385.1 uncultured Methanosarcinales archaeon
CTAGCTTCCCCTGTTCATCTATCTCCTTAACTAACTGGGGTAGGAAGATGCCAATATCCGTCACGAGACCAATGGCTTGGGCCGAACCTCTGTCCATGAGCTTGGTTACTGTGGCAGGATTGATATCGATGCATATAGTCTTCACGAAGGATGGCAAGAGATTGCCCACCGCAATGGAGTGCAGCATTGTCCCAAGCATAATGGTCATTTCCACGCCATGCAATGCCTTATCCATAGCATCTTTGGCCTTTACTGTGTTCGTGATAACCTCTGGAAGTGGGCCGTCGTCGCGAATGGAACCCGCCAGGATATAGGTGATGCCTTTCTTGGTAGCCTCATATATTATGCCGCCCTTGAGCTTGCCTTCGTCTATGGCGTTTTTGATGGAACCACTGGCCATGATCTCACTTATGGCATAGAGATGATTTCGATGCCCTCCGGAGATGGCATTTCCCTGGCAGTTCATCCCCAGACTGGTGCCAAATAGCTGCCGCTCGATGTCATGCACCGCTACGGCATTTCCGGCCAGAAGAACGTCAATGTAGCCCTCCCGAATGAGCCAGGCCAGCGAGGGCGCGGCACCAGTATGCACTATCGCCGGGCCACAGACCACGGCAATCTTTCCACCTGCCTTCTTGGTGCGCACGATCTCTTCGGCAAGTTGCCGCACTAGCTCACAGCTGGGCCGCTCTGAACTGACATCATTGGACATGAACTCGAAGTAAGTTTTTTGGCGTGGCCTCTCAGGCGGAGATACCCTGACTCCGGTAGTGCCAATTACCACCTGATCTCCCTTCTTGATATGGCCAATTGGAGTGCATATGGCTCTGCCATCCCGCAGCACTACTAAACAGTCCATATGGTTATGCTCAACCTCCACCCATGTGCCTTTGTAGTGCACGTAGGTGGGATGATTGGTGGTCGAGTAAAATCCACGAGGAACAATCATATCCCCAGGGGCTATCTCGGTCTTGACATCAAAATTGTCCACCAGCCGCGCACCCAGGGCATTCAGTTCCAGGAGTATGCGGTCCAGAGTAGCCGCATCCTCGCCAGCTACAGTTATCCGGGCATAACTGCTGTCGTCCTTCTTCTGGCCTATCCGGAAGTCATTGATTTCAAACTCACCCCCCATATCCATAATCTTATCCAATACTCTGGTAAGCATTTGCGAATCTATGAGATGGCCATCCATCTCGATATCAGCAATCTCTCTCATAAGGCCCGCCCCCAAGATAACATTTTATCGACGATATTACCCAAATTTAGAGGACTAAACAAAGGCTCAACCGATATCATTGAACCCTTTATGATGGAATTAACCCGCAATCTCCTCTCCATCGAGCGGATAGACGCCATCCTCATCATGAATCTCCCTGCCGTTTAGAGGCGGATTAAATACGCATGCAAGCTTCAGTGCGGTCTTGGCTCTGAGGATGTGCCGGTCATTTTTATCAAGTATATAGATGGTTCCGGGGGAGATACGATAGACTGCGCTTGTCCGCTCGACATCCTCGGACTTGCCAATTCGCTCGGCATCCTCCCTGCCATATTCCACCGTTCCATCCAGAACCTCCACCTCTCCTTCTCCCTCGATGCAGTAGACAGATTCGAGATGGTTTTTATACCAGATGCGGGTCTCCGTCCCCGGATAGATGGTTGTTATGTGGAAAGAGAAGCCCATACGGTCCCCCTTCAACAGGAGACGGACACTCTCCCAGTTCTCGGTGACGACCCTTCGATCAGACCTCTCGGCATCTTCGATATTTCTCAATATCATGCCAGAACCTCGATATCGCTATCTATCTCTCTCATGGTCTTCAGGCGTATTTCTCCCATCACATCTCTCATACTCTCTTCGAGAATGGATAAGCCCTTCACGAGCTCGTCGTCGCTTATTGTGAGCGGTGCTAAAAACTTGAGAACCTGGTCCTCCGAGCCAGATGTCTCTATTATCAAGCCCTTCTCGAATGCGACACGGGAGATCTTCGATGCAATCTCGCCCGTCTTGCAGTCGAGAGCTTGGACCATCCCTCGGCCACGGGCCGAGAGCGTTCCCGTCTCGTCGAGACCAACCAGCTGATCAAAGTACTCCCTGACGATCTTACCCTTCATCTTCACTTTCCTCGAGAATGAGGCGTCGCTCCAGTACTCCTCGATCGCCGCTCTCGCGGTGATGAAAGCCAGGTTGTTTCCTCGAAATGTTCCGTTATGTTCGCCCGGTTTCCACTGGTCGAGACCTGGTTTCATCAGGACCATAGAGAAGGGTACGCCGTAGCCGCTTAGCGACTTTGAGAGGATTATGATATCTGGTGTGATCTTTGCCTCCTCGAAGCTGAAGAAAGTCCCGGTCCTTCCGCATCCAACTTGGATGTCATCGATGATCAGGAGAATATTGTGCTTTCGGCAGATCATCTCAAGAGATCTTAACCACTCAGAAGTGGCGACATTTATTCCGCCCTCGCCTTGGATCGTCTCGACTATTACCGCTGCCGGCTGATCCAGCCCGCTGCTTCCGTCTGTGAGAACCTTATCTAGGTACTCGGTCGTATCGACCTCTTCGCCCATATAGCCATCATAGGGCATAAATGTCGTACCTTGCGGCGGTATGCCGCAACCTTCTCTGAAGTAGCTGTTTCCGGTAGCAGCCACAGATCCGAGCGTCACGCCGTGAAAACCATTCGTAAAGGAGATGATGGTAGGCCTTCCCGTAACGTTTCGAGCAATCTTCATCGCAGCCTCGACAGCGTTTGTTCCGGTCGGTCCCGTAAACTGCATCTTGTACCTCATACCTCTCGGCTTGAGGATAAGGGAGTTGAAGGCCTCTAGAAAGGCATGTTTTGCCTCAGTGACGAGATCAAGGCTGTGGACGATCATGTCCGACTCAATGTATTCCAGCAACTTCTCCTTGATAGCTGGATTGTTATGGCCATAGTTGAGGGCACCAGCACCAGCTAGGAAATCGATATACTTACGTCCTTTTTCATCCTCTAAGGTGGCCCCTTTGGCTTTGGTAAAGACCACTGGGAAGCGACGGCAGTAGCTTCGAACCTCTGACTCGAGATTATTTACCGTGCTTATATCATTCGCATTTCTTTCTTTTTCAATTTCCATCCTAATATCGTTCATGATCATTTCACCTCATCCGTTCAGCTTGAACGGCCCTATATGGAACAAATATTCTGCTTCGTGATCGTCCCCAAAATGAGATTCGGAGAAGCAATCAGATACCTCACACCGGGCGTCTAGCTCTTGTGCAAGCCACGAGAATAGCCTCTTTGATGCCACATTTGACGGCGAAATCGTCGTCTCGAGAAACCGGCAGTCACTCGTTGAAGGCCTATTCAATACATCAAACAGCATCCGTTTTGCGATACACCTCTTCCTGGAATAGACATCTACTGCGATCTGCCAGAGGAAGAAGACATCTCTTCGATCCGGTGGTCGGTAGCCGGATAGGAATGCTATTATCTCTCCACCCTCCTCGGCGACTACACAGGTATCGGCATAGTCACGGCAGAGCAGGAGATAGCAGTAGGTCGAGTTGGTATCAAGCGGCTTGCAGGACTCAATAAGTGCAGATATCCTGGCCCCATCATCGAGCCCGGGCTTTCGTAGTTTCAGTCGATCCGCATCTTCTCTCTCCGAATATCCTTGATAGCCCTTCATGGATCTGCCTTTTTGCACTCGTTTTGCCGACTGCTCCATCTATTCACCTCCTGGATACAAATCCGGAACTCTGAACGCCGTTTAGCACCATCTTCTCTCAGGATGATCCTTATCCGCTATTGCGGATAATGCACCGATGCTCTTTGTGATGCCGACGAGTGAGATGCTGTATCAGCGCAGCAGCTCAGATACCTTATATGGTGAAGCAATAGCCTCTTCAGAAGACGGGCGTACTTATTCCGGTTATACTGCTATTGAGCTTCTCTGCCTTTATCGAGATCTATATCAGAACCTGCACCGATCTGCAATATGTTGTTGTTTTAATTAATCTGCCTTAAGTGTTTGGGTTTTATCAATTTATTTTGATTTAATGCAAATTGATCGTAGTATAATCTCTTGGTGCTGATCCAGGATCCAAGATCAGATCAATCGGGCGACCGCTTTCCGACGCAGAGTTGCTCTTCCTATAGAGCAGGCAGGCACCCTCCTTAAAGAAATATCTCTGGAAGCAGGATCCATAAGATCAGCGGCTGAAGAGGAGCCCAGACACTTCGCCGATTTTGCCTTCGATCAGATCTGCCCCTCAAAACTATCCCTGAAGAGTGTAGAGTGGACATAGTTTATCATGGTGACATAATCAAAGACGGGAAGTTCGACTGCCTTTTGAATCGCACTTGCATAAGGAGGAAGGCAACTGCATTCCAGCAGGAGGGCCCGGATCTCTTGCTCCTTTTCGACTATCTCGCTGGCGACTGATACCGCCTCCATTTTAGCTTTCTCGGAGTCGAGAACTCCAGTCTCCTCAATAACGGCTTTTGAGAAGTTTTCTCTGTCCTCCATCCCCCTTATCACCAGACGCTCGCCAGATTTGACCCCGGCAGCCTCGAGGAGAGCCTCGTCCAAGCTCTTCGAATCTGCGGTGATGACGCCCACCTTTTGATCCGGGCCGAGGATGCTGAATATAAATGGGATCTGGAGGAGGCTTGAGAGGAAGACTGGGACCTCAAGAGCCATAGCAAGCCTCCTCTGATGGATAGCAAGAAATCCGCAGTCTCCGGTGATGGCTTTGACTCCCTGACCGACCAGCTCTTCTGCCGCGGCCAGGAGCGGCTCAAAGGCGGTGGGATCTTTTCGGAGGACTCTTTTCGTCGTTAGACCCTCCACCTTATGGAATCGCACGGGAAAATTGTAAGTGGTGGCGTTGGCAACATCCCCTGGAATAAATGGAGTGAAGCAATCCAAAAGGAGTATGCCGATAGCTTCACCGTAGCTGGCTTGTCCCAATCTAGCTTTATAAATCATCATTATCCCCATCGATTTTAGCCATCTGCAAACGTAATGTCTGCGATATTTTTAAGCTAGCTCATTGATTATCTATCAGCAGGCTCAATACTTCAGAAGCTAATGAAAGGGATTTCAAGATCAACCTGGCGGTCAACGATACGGCAGACCCCGGCCCCTCCTGGGCCAGGCTCTGGCAAGCCTGATCCGCCCACTGGGTTAAGCTGCCGGTGACCCCGCCCATGCTGGAGCAAGCCTCTTGGGTGAGATAGCCCTCCCGACGCCGCCATCCAGAGCTGAGCCAGGGCAAGCTCCAGCAGAGGCAGGATGGTGCTCCGCACCGCCCGTCCCCTCCCACCAGTCAGCCGGCCCTCCGTACGCAAACCTTATAAGCTAGGTCAATTCAGTGAGTGTATCCCAATTGAAGCGGGGTAGGGTAGTCAGGATATCCCGACGGGCTCATAACCCGTAGATCAGTAGTTCAAATCTACTCCCCGCTATTTTAACCATAAAATCCGAACTCTCGGAGGTCATTTTTGCTCCAACTGCCTATTGCCTCTGCGTCAGCCTTGAAGCGGAACTGAAATTCGCGAAATGCAAACATTCCGGATCTCTTCAAAATAGAATGCATCAATAATCTATTAATACCATAGGCAGGTAACCGATTATGAATTCCACTTCTTTGGATAAATGAAAGGATGTAAAAAGCCATGCAGTCATGCAATAGGTATGACCTCGCTGAAGAGCAAATAAAGGCCTTCACCAGGTCAAGCGTAAGGGCAAAGGTATTTTTATGCCTGAAGGATGGACCAAAGACGGTCCGATATATCGAGAAAGCAATAGGAATCAGGACATCAACCATCCTTCACTCCGTAAAAGAAATGATTGAAGCAGGCCTGATAAAAAGAACCTCCGATGGATACAGATTAACAAACATAGGAGAGATTCAGGCAGTTTTATTAGATGATCTTGTCAGCTGCATAGTGGCACTGGATGAGCATAAGGACTTCTGGCAATCTCATGATATAAGCTGCATACCCATCCATTTGCGTAAGAAGATAGGCATGTTGACCGATTCGGAGGTTTTCAAAGACGGTCCGGTCACCGTCCTCAGCACTCAGGAGTTTTTTATATCCGAGCTGAAGAAAGCCAAGCGAATATATGGCGTGTCTCCAATCATCGCTCCCGGGTATGCTGAATCGATAGCTTGTGCTGTGGAGAATGGCTCTCAGGTGGATCTTATAATAACAGG
>CALMJN010000372.1 GCA_937864385.1 uncultured Methanosarcinales archaeon
TGGCAACGGGGCTGAACAGCTTCTCGAGGGGTTTCATCCGTGATCTCCAGCGCGTGCGTGTGAAGATAAAAGAATAGTAAATGATGGAATGGTGAGTCAAGAAAAATAAATAGATTCAGTAGTTTACATCATTTTTACATTTGTTTTACCCTCGAATGACAACTTCCTCCCGGGCCTGTGTTTTGATGAGGACGGAATAGGGTTCCGCGGTGGGATCAGGAGGGATCATCCGGGAAAGTGTGCCGTGCGAGGCCTTCCAGGGCGTCACGGAAGACCTCGAGATCACCACCCTCGGCCGGGGCGGGTCCGACACGAGCGCCGTCGCCGTCGCCGTGGGCATCGGCGCAAGCGAATGCGAGATCCTCACCGACGTCGACGGGGTCTACACCGCCGACCCGGAGAAGGACCCGTTGGCGAAGAAGATCTCCCGCATGACCGCTCAGGAGCTGGCCAGCCTGGCCTCGTGCACAGAGATGAAGGCCGGCTCCCGCTCCCCTGTCGACCCCCTGGCGGCCAAGATCATCGAGCGCAGCCGCATACCTACGGCTATAGTTCTCGGAAGCCGGATAGAAAATTTAAAGAAAGGTGCCCTGGGGGGGCACACAGGAACCGAGATCAGCTCGGAGTGAGGGTCTTTATCAGCTCCGCCGGGGAGATGATCCCCCAGGGGGCGCCCTTCTCCGTGACCACCAGTTGCCCGGCGCCGGTGCGCCCCAGGATCTTGATGGCCTCATAGATGGGCTCCTCCGAGTCAATGGTCAAAAAGCCCCGGTTCATGATCTCCCGCACCTCCAGACTGTTTCTTCCATCGGCCACTGCTCTGGCCAGGTCGGCCAGGCTGATCAGCCCCGGCGAGCTGTCATCCACCAGTGCCTCGGAGACGCCGTTATGAACCATTATGCGCGCCGCCTCCTGCAGGGTGGAATTGGCGGGCATCCTCACCGCCCGGCGGGCGATGGCCTTCACCGCCGTCTTGGGGACGGATATCATCTCATCGATATGAAAGATCAGCCGGCTCATGGTGTCGTCTCTTCCGGTCACCTTGCCCCGGATGTAGACCTTGTTGACCGGGGTTGGGCCAACCTCAATGCTGTCTCCCACATTGAAGTCCCGGATGTTGCCTATTACCCTCACCACACCATTGCACTGCTGGGTGTTCATGACCTTATTGAAGACGATCTCGCTGGCGGTGGTGCCTTCCACCACCACTCCGTTCCTGGTCACGGGAACGGTTACCACATCCCCGGTGGCATCGATGTTCAGAGCCTCATAGGCCGTCCCGGTGGCCTTGTAGCCGCCTTTCGGCCCGGGCACACCCTCCACCAGATTTAGAGCCTTGAGGGACTGCATCTGGTTTCTGATGGTTCCGGGATTTCTGTCTATCAGCTCGGCGATCTCTTCGCCCTTCACCGCTCTTCCTTCTACACGATGAATGTTGATCAACGCCGTCAGTATGTCTCTTTGAACAGGTGTCAGGTCCATAATTCGATCGGATTGTTCACGATTAATGTCCTATATAGCTTTGTTGATCGAATCCCCTGCTGAAAAATTTATAATAATCCTGCCAGGATTTTAAACCGCTCAGAATCGGGCAATTCTGATCAAAGCTGAGGAGAAAACCCCTTATTTTCTCATGGGACATGTTTTGCTTTTTTTGAAGGGAAAGGAGCCCATGCGCCGCCAGATTTCTTTTATAGGCTCGGTAAAGATGCTGCCCCAGGACTCTGGGTAGCAGGAGCAGGGATAGACCTCCCCGGCGGGGGTAATATGCATCCAGGAGCTGGCGGCAAAGCAGCCGAAGAGCCTGTAGGCCTCAGGCACAGAGAATATCCTGGGCTCGGCTGCGGCTTTCACAAAGGCGGCAAGGCGGTCGTGATCCTCTGGGGTGAGGGCGATGTTCTGCCGCTCCGACCAGCGGCCGGTGGCCACCACCTCGAAGAAGGTCAGCTCCTGGGCGCCGATGCGGCGGGCCAGATCATGAAAGGCCTCTAGGTGATGCATATTCTCCCGGCGCAGGACGACATAGAGGTCAACCAAAAGACCGGCCTCGAGCGCATGTTCCACAGCGGCCATGGCCTCGGAGAAGACCCCCTTTCGCCCTCGCATAAGATCATGCTCCTCTTGTAGGGGGCTGTCCAGGCTGACATTGACCGCATAAAGCCCCGCATCCGCCAGCCTCTCCGCCAGGTCGGAGGTGAAGCCCGCCCCGGAGGTGAAGAGAGTGGATATGGCCCGCTCATCCACCGCGGCCACCAGGTCGGGCAGCTCCGGATAGAGGGCGGGCTCACCGCCGTCGAAGATGACCAGGGTGGTTCCCATATCCAGAACCTGGCTGATGACATCCTTGACCGTCTCCGGAGCGAGCCGCAGCCTCTTTCCCGAGTCCGGCAGGGCGCAGTGGGCGCAGCGGTTGGGGCACTCCTCGGTGATGGATATCGTCACCTGATCAGGGGTGCGCATTCCCAAGAGCCCCCGCACCCGGCTCTCCGCCAGGCGGTCGAAGGCGGGGCTCGGCAGGGGCGGTATCCAGGTGGACAGGCACAGCCTCTCCGCTTCCACCCGGACGGGAATCTGGCCCTCGAACATCTGCAGAGCAGATTTGATCACGGGCAGGCGGCTGAGCGTGCCGCTTGATTCTATCCTGACCCTGCCTCCCTCTATTCTGGCCCTGGCTTTGAGCAGGGGGCTGTCATAAAGAGAATAGCTCTTCCCATCGGCCATCAATAGACATCCCGGGGCTCGAAGACCTTCTCGCCCACCACTTTGCCATCAATTGTGCGGTAGAAGCATGATCTGTAGCCGGTGTGGCAGGCTCCCCCCTCCTGCTCGATCAAAAGGAGGATGGCGTCCTCGTCGCAGTCTATTCTGATATCAACAATGCGCTGAAAATGCCCCGAGGACTCTCCCTTGAGCCAGAGCTTATTTCGGGAGCGGGACCAGTAATGGGCCTTGCCCGTCTCCCTGGTCTTGGCCAGGGCCTCGTCGTTCATATAGGCCAGCATGAGCACCTCTCCGGTCTTGGCGTCCTGGGCTATGGCCGGGATCAACCTCTCTGTCAT
>CALMJN010000373.1 GCA_937864385.1 uncultured Methanosarcinales archaeon
CATTGAATTTAAATTTTATAAAATAAAAGATATTTTATCTCTGCTGCTTATTGGATTGTAACCTCCTTCCCCTTTCGCTTCTCTTTCTTATCCAGCTCCACAGTCAGGACTCCGTTTTTGTATGAGGCTTTGGCGCTGTCGGCATCCACTACAGAATCAAGATAGATCATCTTGTAGAACTTTTTTTCATCCTCTGTCTTGATCTCTATGCTGTCCTCGGCCACATCAAGTTTTACCTTGTCCTTATCTACGCCGGGCAGCTCCACGAATATCCTGTAGCGGTCTTTTTCACTCATGACATCTACCAGAGGCTCCCGGCCCTGGCTGGGCTCAATTCCTCGGTAGGAGGGCTTGATGTTGCCAAACTCACTGAAGACAGGCTCCTTTCCGGGCTCGGCAGTATAGCTGAAGCCATAAACAAAGGGGCCGTATCTACGGCTTATGCCTCCCGGTGTCTCTTCTTCCCTTACTAATGTCTTGAATTCAGAGGGCATGGATTCCTCAAATCTCTTAATCATATCCTCAAATGGCTCCTTGAACCAGTCCTCCTCAAACTTTTCCTTTCGCTCAAAAGGAAAGCCCTTGGTGAAATTCTCAAATATATCAAATATGGATGGATATCTCTTGTCCCACATTTCACTCTCACCTCATGATTACTTGGACATACTAACTTAAGGATAGTGATAGGATATAAATTTTTTGTCTGGAGGGGCGGCAACCAACAATGTAAGCTCAATTATGCCGCATATCTCGATGGATCAAGGCCATCTTTCGCGAGGGATATTTCATATCCAGGCATAGTCCGGCCTTCCTAGACGATCCCGCCTGGCCCGGGCGAGAGGCAAAGCATGGCCATATTCCGCAATCCTTTTCCCTTTTCCCAACCATTACAGGCAGTTATGTCGATTCCAAACCGGGTAATGCAAAAGCTATCCAGCGATGAAGAGATAGTCTATCAATTTCAAAAACCATTTAGCTTAAAATCTCCAGGCCTGGTTTTCACCAATAAGAGGCTGATATATTACAAGCCCAAGTCCTCGGGCATAAAGCTTGAGCAGTACAGCTGGCGGGATGTAGACGAGATCAGCATGGAAGAGGGGCTAGTAAATGCAAAGATCGAGTTCGAGATGAAGGGAGATCATGAGATCGAGCTCGAGGACATTGCCAAGAGCGATGTCCGGGAGATGTATGCTATAGCAACAGAATTGAAAGAGAATGCTTATGCCGGCCGAGCCAGAAGCAGTCCTCTCCTGGATTCATCGAGGCAGCAGTTATCCCCCTTGACCAGCGGTCAAATAGTGCAAAGGAGATCTGATATGGGTTTTATGGCCCGGATGTGGACTGCAGTCCAGGCCAAGATGAATAGGATCATGGGGACTGTAGATACAAGAGATGATCTCGAACTATCCTATGAAAAGCAGCTGCTATTGCTTCAAGATGTCAAACGCAGTGTGGCGCATTTCGCTACCTATTGTGAAAGGGTCGAGCTTCAGAGGGAGAAGCTGCAATTAAGCATGGAAAAGCTGGAGGCCCAGGCTAAAGAGGCCTTGCTGAATGGTCGAGAAGATCTGGCAAGAAAGGCTCTGGAGAACAGGGCTGTGCTTCAGGCCCAGGCAGCGTCACTGGATCAGCAGATAGCCGACCTCAGAGACCAGCATAATAAGCTGAGTGCAGCAGAGAGCCGGCTGGCGGCAAAGGCAGAGGCATTCAGGGCCAAAAAGGAGGCCATTAAGGCAGAATACTCCGCTGCGGAGGCTCAGGTTAGAATAGCAGAATCTCTGAGCGGCATCAGTGAGGAGATGGCTGATGTGGGCCTGACAGTAGAGCAGGCTGAAGAGAGGACCCTGAATATGAAGGCACGCTCAGCAGCCCTGGACGAGCTGCTGCAATCCCGAACCTCAAGCGATCTATCTGCTGTGAGCGGCCTCGAGCAGGAGATCGCACTGGCCAAAGCCAAGGGCAGCATTGATGATGAGCTTAACCGGATAAGAGCAGAGATAAAAAAGGAGATATAAATCGATCTGAAGGAAGAATTCAGGTCGGAGGCATCAGATATACATCGGCTCCGGCGGTCCGGAGACCTTTCCCATCTGGCCTTCTCCAAAGATCTCCTGGAACTTCCAGACCACATACAGCTCGCATTTGAAGTTCTCCCGGATAACCTCCATCAGCTTGTTCTTGGTGAGAGCATCGTAGTAGATCTCTCGCACGAATCTGATGCTGTGCATGTCGCCTCCACCAGGCTCCATCTCGAAGCTGGATTCCTGGAAGAGAAGATCATAGCGCATATGCCAGATCAGTCTCTCCCTCTCTTTGGGAGGCATGGACAACAGAGCCTGATGGTGCTGGTCGGCCAGCTTGATCCGGCTGAAAACCACAACCATATCCTCATGACCTTTGGGCTGAATTACAGACAGGTGACGCCCGGATTTGGCAGGATACTCTGCAGCTATTTGAAAATGAAGGTTCTCTTCCATGAGCTGTTCCTTGAAAAGACCTTCCTCAGTAAGCCAGGCAACAATATCATCCCTGGTCTTCTCGATCTCCTTGCTGGACATCTCTATTCTCACCACATTCAGTCCTGGATATGCCTACTCAGCTTTAATATTATGCTTTGAGTGCGGCCATGCGATCTGCCAAGTGGATGAACAGAAAGGATATCATGCGGTGCCCGCTGCTAATATAAGTCAAAAAGCCAATCCGTGGAAAGGCAAAACAAGATGGGAATGGGAAGCCAAGAAAACCGGCTGTGAGGTTTGGGCAGGCCAAGCACTGAACCACAATGCCCCCCCCTGGGGAACCACCCACCATAAGTGAGGGTCTTGAGCCCGCCTTTCGCCATCACACAAGCGACGACGAGGCAGCACTGGAATCTAGGCACAGCGCCCGTCTTACGGGGACATTTCATCGGGGATGAGATGCCTGCTCTCGTATCGCCTGCACACAAGCTATTCATGCCGCACTCACTTAATAACTGTATGAGGTGTGTCGCACTCATGCCGAAGACTTCGCATGGCGCAAAGCGCCCCTTGATTAGTAGACTTATATCAATAGGAGC
>CALMJN010000374.1 GCA_937864385.1 uncultured Methanosarcinales archaeon
AATTGCTGGGTGTATAAGTAGGACGAAGCACGTCTCTGGATTGAAATATTCCCCCCTGTGTCAGTAAATCGGCAAATAACCCTCTGGAAATAGATACCAAGTTGATTCCCCTCGAACAGGTTCCCTTGGCCTTGGTGGATATTAAGAGTTATGGTAAACACCCCTTGCCTTCCAATGGAGACCGCCCCCTACCCTATGATTTCCAATGGAGTAGAAATAAAGGACAAATAATATAGATATTATAATAATAAAAGGCTCTAATCAGAGTATGCTTTGTTCATATATAAACCTTTTTGACTGCAGGCAGAAAAAGCAGAGAAATGGATCGAAGGGGCATCATCGCAATCACGACTAATATGTTTTTGAGACAAATACGAAAAGACCGGTCGAGCTAAATCAAGATTTTCAGAGAACCGGTTTAGGTACTATGATCACATTCTGTCATCTCTATGTTCTTCGCGAGCCTATGCCATCAGTACAGCGTTATGCTGCGAACTCCAAAGAGTTGCCTGTCTGGCCGGGCAGCATTAAAAAGCAGTTTGCCCTCCAAAAGAAGCCTGGCCAGAAGCTTAGATCAGATGATATTGGTCAAAGTTTGTAGCGGCTGGAAAGCTAGAAAGTCATCCCACCGGCACGGTCTCCAGCTGGCTGGCTACATTCCAGATCAAGGTTCTGGTATGCAGAGGAATATTAGGATCGTTGCTGATCTCATCCAATATAGATATAGCGGAAGCGGCTTTCACTGCTTCGCTGACGTTCTGATCCATGAGAATTGATTTCACGCTCTCTGCAGAGCGCCTGATGTTTCTTGGGACCGCATCGTCGCTCATGATGCGCTCTAATACCTCAACGCATTGCTTAAGTACGTTTTCTGCTGTCATATAATCACCACATGTCTCCCAGGAAAAAGGTTTAATGTCGATGTATGCTAATTGCTTGGTTTGAGATGATATGGTTGTTGTATTTAAACGTATGTGGTGGCAGGTGATATCCCTTGGAAGAGGATGAGGTTTTAGCCAAGATAACCAAGCTCCTGGAACGGGGATGCACCATGCTGGCATCCCATCATGATTGCGGAGCCCCCCTCTTTCGCTGCCAGGGCGATATAGTCTGCCCTGTCTGCTCATTTGAGGATGAATCCGTCTCTGCAATGAGAGGGCCAGCGTCAGAAACAGTCTCGGGCGAAGAGGAGAAAAGGTCAGATCTCAGTCGCGCACAATTGCTGCAAATGCATGAGACGCCCTCGCGCCGGGGCATAAAAAAGGATCGATCAGATCGATCCGCAGAGAGAGGTGAGCCTGACCAATCTGCAGAGAGAGGCCAACCGGACCGATCTGCAGATAGAAGTCAATCGGACCGATCTGCAGATAGAAGTCAATCGGATCGATCTGCAGATAGAAGTCAATCGGACCGATCTGCAGATAGAAGTCAATCGGATCGATCTGCAGATAGAAGTCAATC
>CALMJN010000375.1 GCA_937864385.1 uncultured Methanosarcinales archaeon
AGGCCCTGCTCATCAAGAGCTACGGGACAAGCGTGCTCTTCAAGAGCCTGAGGCCGCAGGATGCCACATTCACCTCTTTTTCCGCCTACGAGGATTACGGTATACTGCTGGGACTGCGGGACTACTACTACACGCTGCCTAAGAGGGATCTGTCCATTCAAGAGGTCTTCATCCACTCCATGGACTCGGCAGGCGAGCTACAGCAGAAGCTTTTTTGCGTGCTATTCTATCTCAAGAATAGGGATAAATTGGAGAGAATCGATCATCCCATGATGAAGGATCTGAAAGCGGTGCTGCAGGGCGAGAGGCTCAAAGGCTATCCAACCATGGAAGATATCGAGGACAGGCTGGAACTCTATGACATCAAGCTCTGACATGATTTCCACGCGAGAAGAGGTCAATGAGCTTTTCCAGCAGCTTGGCCAGGTCTTGAATCGGAGTGTGGAAGCCCTGCTCATAGGTGGAGCAACTATGCTGGAGCTAAGGCTGAAGGACGCCACCAAGGATATCGATGTCGTCTGCCGCAATGAGGAGGACAAAGAGCTGTTGCTCGAAGCGGCCATAGCACTGGGCTTTCAGATCGTAGGCCCGCAGAAAAGGCACAGGCGGCTGGGAGTCAACCGACTGGCTGTAAAGGGCGGTCGCAATCTGGACATCTTCGCCGGGAGGATCTCCTACGACTTCAGCCTCTCCCAAGCTATATGGCAAAGGGCGGTCAGGTCCAGGCCCTATGGAAGCCTGGTTGTCAGGGATGCAGCCCTGGAGGACATCTTTATCATGAAGCTGATCGCCAACCGGCCTGGAGACGCTCCGGATTGCTCCAAGCTTGTCATTGCTGAATTGGACTTTGATGCGGTCTACCGGGAGATAGAGGCCCAGTACCGCAAGAGAGGAGATGTGGAGCAGAAGATCTGGATCACCTATATCGAAGAGGGTATAGCTCGCCTGGAGGATAACGACCTGACCATTCCCATAGGCGACAAAATATCTCTATTGGCTAATGAATACAACGAGAAATCTGCTTACAAATGATTGGCTTCAAGAGGTCGGCAAGGGGCGCCGATGAGGGCGACCCTGGCCTCCATGCCATCCAGCACTCTGCGGCGGCGGAGGTCTGCGATGAGATACATGATTGATTCGAAATCATGGCAGCCTGGCCGTCGGGATAAATTTGGATGAAGCGTTGATTAAGACTGAACGATTGGAACACATTTCCAAAACATTGACATTTGCAGAATTGTTAGGTGATGTCAACACTCTTCCTCCAGATATGCTGAATGCAATTCAAGGTATTGTTCAAAAGAATAAAAAGTAGAAAACTTCTAGATGTACAGTTTTTTTCTCAATTTTCACTTAACGAGTTAATAGACATCAATTTCAGGAGAAGCAATAAATGGCAGAGAACACTCAGGATGAATTAATTGTAATTGCTGCCTGGCTCTATTATGTGGAGCGCATGACTCACGAAGAAATAGCAGAGCAATTGCAT
>CALMJN010000376.1 GCA_937864385.1 uncultured Methanosarcinales archaeon
GCTGTTTCCTATAAGTTGCTTAAAAATAATGCTGAATATGATAATTGCATATCATTAGCTAAATCTTTGTTGCCCTCGCAAACAACAAATGAATATGAGAGAGCATGTTTTTTTGGAATCATTGGCGAATACGCTGATGCAATAAGGCACTTGAAAGCCGCATTAGAAAACCATGAAATAGGCTTTGAGGGATTAGGAAGCGATCCTTGCCTTGAAGAGACAAAATCATATAAGGACTATAGAGACTTGGAAATGTCGCATAGAATATTTGAGCAACAAGACATCATTCAATTTTTATAGCGCTCACCCACAGTACTTGCACCCCGGCACCGTCTCCCCATTGCCCAGATACAGCACCTGGCTGCGGCTGCCGTAGCGAAAGACGGTCACCCCCTTGCAGCCCAGATCGTAGGCCAGATGGTAGACCGCCCGCACATCCTCCACCGTGGCTTTCTCCGCCAGATTGACCGTCTTGGAGACGGCATTGTCCGTGTGCTTCTGGAAGGCGGCCTGCACCCGCACATGCTGCTCCGGGGATATCTCCAGGGCGGTGACGAATAACTCTTTCAGGTCTTCCGGCACCCCGGCCAGGCCGGAGGCGCTGCCTTTCCGGGCCAGCTCGGCTTGCAGCTGCGGGCTCCAGATGTCCCGCTCCTTTGCTGCGGCCCGGAAGAGCGGCGAGACCTCTGTGAGATGCGCGCCCTCCAGCACATTCCGGACAAAAGCCAGAGCAAAGAGCGGCTCTATGCCGCTGGAGGTCCCGGCGATGATGCTGATGGTCCCGGTGGGGGCGATGGTGGTGACAGTGGAGTTTCTCATAGCCGACCAGCCTTTCAGACGCGACTGCTCCAAAAGCGGAAAAGAGCCCCGCTCCTCTCCCAGCCGGGCGGAGGCTTGGCGGGCCTCCTGGGAGATGAAGCTCATCACCTTCTCCGCCATGCTCACTGCCTCTGTTGAGCGGTAGGAGATATTCAAGAGAATCAGCATCTCGGCAAAGCCCATCACCCCCAGGCCGATCTTTCGGGACTGGAGTGTAGCCTGCTCAATCTCCGGTAGAGGAAAACGGTTGACATCTATGACATCATCCAGAAAGCGCACTGCCAGGGCCACCAGATCTCCCAGCCGCTCCCAGTCCACCTCCCCATCCTTAACCATCCGGGAGAGGTTGATGGAGCCCAGGTTGCAGGACTCGTAAGGCAGCAGCGGCTGTTCCCCGCAGGGGTTGGTGCTCTCGATCAGGCCTGGCAGGGGATGGGCGGCATTGATCCGGTCTATGAAGATCATTCCCGGATCGCCTCCCCTCCAGGCG
>CALMJN010000377.1 GCA_937864385.1 uncultured Methanosarcinales archaeon
TTCAAAAGAATGGCAGTTGAATAAACTTGAAAAGGAAATGAACCGTCAAGATTTCTGGGAGGACACAACCCATGCGCAGCGAGTTAGTAGAGAGGCTGCCTCCCTGCGGTCACAATTGGAAGAATGGAAAAAACTGTCAAAACGGTTGATGGAAGTCATAGAATTAATATCTCTGGAAGATGCAACCCTTCAGACGGATCTTGAAAAAGAATTGGATGAAATTAATGTCATCCTGGAAGAAAAATCATTTCAAGCCAAGCTTTCTGGTACCTATGATCAGGATAGTGCCCTGTTAGCCATACATGCTGGCGCTGGTGGGACGGATTCGCAAGACTGGGCGGAAATGCTCGAGCGCATGTACATGCGCTGGGTGGAATACCGCGGCTACTCTGCGGAAGTGATCGACCTCTCTGAGGGCGAAGAGGCCGGGATCGGCTGGCCTTGCCTCAACCGGCAATGGCAAGGGCAGTGAGCCGGCTGCCATTCAAGGATATATGTGAGATGTGAGGAGGCCATGAACAGCAAAGAGAAAGCCTTGCTTCATCGCGGCATGGACCATGTCCGACAGAGGAGATTCGAGCAGGCCCTGGAGGTCTTCGATAAGATAACTGCCGCCAATCCGGATATACCGGAGGCCTGGAACAACCGCGGTGTAGCCTTATTCAGCCTGGGACGCCTGGATGAAGCCCTTGAAAGCTATGATCGCAGCCTGGCCCTGGAGGGCGATAACCTGGATGCTCTCCGGAACAAGGCTTTTGTCCTGCGCAGCCAGCGGCGGCTGGATGAGGCTCTGGCGGCTTACGATACTGTACTCCAGAAGGGAGGCGACGGCTATGACCTGGAATCGGCAGCTGTGGTTCTCACCGGCCTGGGACGGCTGGAGGAGGCCTTGAGTTGTCTATACCTGGCCAGAGAACAGCTCTCCTTCGAGCGCCTGGAGGAGGAGATAGCAGCGGTGAAGGCACTGATGGAAGAGAGGGGCCTTCCCGTCCCGGAAAGAACGCCGGAGAAAGCTCAGGGGAAAGAGTGATAATATCCAAAGGACAAAAGGATAATACAGATGACCAGCTGTCCTGTTAACCCCAGAATTGATTATGGTGGGATCAGATCTTGAAGGGCTTCATAATGATCAATGTTGAGCCGGGGACGGAAAAAGCGGTCCACGACGAGCTTGCTGTCATAAAGGGTATCCGGGAGGTGGTTCCGGTCTATGGGGAGCATGATTTCATAGCCATAGCCGATGTGGAGAGCATCTCCGACCTGAACCGGGCCGTGCTCAATATCCGAGAGATAGCGGGCATAAGCTATACCCAGACCATACTAGGCATGGAGCTAAGGCTATAGAATCAATGCCTTCCCGGCCAGGATCTCTTTTACCCTTATATCTAGCCGTCTTTGTGGCTGTGCTGGGCTTCTCCCTCATCGCCCCCTTCTTTCCCCAATTTGTCATGGGCCTGGGAGCGTCCTACTCGTGGCTCGGCATCATCGTCTCCGTCTATGGCGCAGTGCAGCTCTTAACCCAGATTCCCATGGGGCGGCTGTCCGACCGGACCGGCAGAAGGAAGATCATGCTTTTCGGCCTGGCCAGCTTCGCTTTCATGCCTTTGCTCTATATCTGGGCCGATAGCACATCATCCCTCCTTCTGATCCGGGCTCTGGGCGGCCTGGGGGCCTCAGCGGTCTGGCCCATAGCCATGGCCTTGATCGTGGACCGGGCCGATGCGGCAGGCAGGGGGGAGGCCATGGGCTGGTACAATGCCTCCTTTTTCTCCGCCCTGGCTCTGGGGCCGTGGATGGGGGGAGTGCTCTACGATTGGTTTGGCCAGAATGCTCCCTTTTTGCTCTGGGCTATCCTGGGAGCGGCATCTTTTCTGGTGGTGCTTTTCCGGGTAGCCGAGCCGGAGAAGATCAAGCTCAAGATTGGAGAGGTGCCGGCGCGGCAGCAGGGGGCCCTCATCTCTACAGGCTATAAGATGACCTTTCTCTCCTGCTCCTCAGTGGTCCTCTGGTCCGGCATAGTGGGGGGCTTCAACTTCACCATGCTCCCCGGCTATGCTGCAGGCCTGGGCCTCGGCGCGGCAGATATCGGCATGATCTATCTGGCCTATGGAAGCAGCACTGCGCTCTTCAACATCTACTTCGGCCGCCAGGCAGACCGGGGCGGCAGAAAGAGGCTTATCTTCGTAGGCTGCTTGGCCGGTGCAGCAGGCTTTGCTCTTCTGCCCCTGGTGGGAGGGCTGGTCCAGGCGGCATTCCTCTTCTCTCTCCTGGGAATGGGCCTGGGCATGGCCGGCCCGGCGGCAGCAGCCCTGATCGCCGATACCACCTCGCCCTCCCGGCGGGGGGAGGTCTACGGCATATTCAATACCGCCAGAATGGCCGGGGTGGTCATAGGCCCCCTAATAGCCGGCTTTGCCGCCGATATGCACGGCATCAACGGAGCAGTGTATGCCTTTATCGTTCTGGCTGCGGCCATAACCCTGGCCAGCCTGACCATAAGGGAGGCCGGGGCGGACTTCAATTGATAATAAAAAAGGATCTCTTTCCGTCCCAGAATTATCTCAGTTCAATCCCTGTGCGCTGAGGCTGCTCCAGGAGCTCTCTCCTCCTATGCGCAGAGATGAGCGGCCCTGGGCATAGCGGAGGTTGTCCTCCAGATGCCCTCCGAAGGTTACAGGGATGGGTCCCAGAGCGCCTGCTCCTTTGCTTCCGATCCTGATAGTGTTACTGCTGTTGGTGAGGTTGACCGGAAGGGCATTGGAGTAGAAGCTCTGGCCCAGGAGGGGGAAATAGGGAGATTTCACTATCTCCAGAAGGGATAGATCCGCCGGCCTGGCGGATGGATTGGGGTAGCCCGCCTGGAAGAGCAGGGGATCGTGGTAGGTCCACATGGTCGCTATTGCGCTCGTCGATAGCATTAGCAGCACTGCCAATAGAGCTATATGTTTTGCCATAGTCTCCCCCCTGACTGAAGCCTGATTTAAACCTGATCCTTAAGATCCCTCTCCATTGTTCAGACCGTCTGCCACCCGCCCGGGGAATAGACCCTGATCGAGGAGCCATACCGGGCTATCTGCATGGTCTTTCCCAGATCCCAGTGCTCGCCAATCCACCAGGGAGAGGTGGGATATCTCCAAGCAAGGTAGGTAGGATAATAATAGGCGGGCTGTACTCTGGGCCAGGCATAGCTGTAAGTGGGGTAATAATAGGAATAATAAGGTGAGAGAAGACCATTATAGCTGTAGACGGGATAGACGGCCATCCAGTCCCAGGCCGGCCCATTTTCCGCCTTTTTTTCCGGACTATTTGATTCGCTCTGGGCTGCGCCGGCATAGCAGCCTAGGCATAAGATGAGGGTGATCAGGACTGCTGTAATTCTGGACATAGCCTATAATTTGCAGGCGACGACGATATAAATCTAATGCAGCAAGCCCTAGCCGCAGGCGGGTGAGCCTTTCCTATTTTAGATCTGATTGATGCACCGTCCCGTAAACGCCGCCGGCAGCAGGTCGGACAGCTTTGCCACCATCGCCTCGCCTCCAGCGTTGGACATGATCACGGTTATGTCCTCCCCGAACTCTATCAGGCTCTGGCGGCACAGGCCGCAGGGGGAGACCGGCTCATCGGATGTGCCCACCACCGCCACTGCCTCGAACTCTTTTTCACCCGAGGCCACCGCCCGGGCCAGGGCCGCCCTCTCGGCACAGATACCCGCTCCGGAGGCGGCGTTCTCTATGTTCCCGGAGCAGTAGATCCTGCCGCTCCTGCCCAGCAGGGCGGCTCCCACCTTGAATCCGGAGTAGGGGGCATAGGCCTCCTTCATCGCCTCTTTAGCTTTCTCTATGAGAGCATCGTAGCCCCCGGCGTAAGGCCGGGGGGAAGAGCCGCAGCCGAGAGCCCCCATGTACATGCAATCCTGGGGAGGAATGCTGGGTATGGGCTCCGCAGATTCGGACAGCTGGAGCGGCGCATCCCTGATGATCGCTGCCGGTATGCCCTCGTCACCCTCTCCCATAACGATCTGGGCCGCTGAGACCAGATTGTCCGCCACCGCCTTGCGGGTGATCTTCAGCTCCCGGCCGAATAGGTCCTTCTGCCCCCTGGCATCTTCCACTGCATCGAGACCGGCGCAGGCCAGGGCCACGCCGACGCAGCCCAGTCGGAGGGGATGGGTGCGGCTGTCTCCGATGATCACTGCGATGTTCCGGCCTTTGGCCAGCCGCTTTCGAATCTGGCAGGCCGAGGCCAGGGGATCGGATGGGAATAGCACCACGCTGCCGGGAGGGGCATTGGAGTTGTCTATGCCGGCATTGGGATAGAGAAATCCTTCTCTCAGTGTGAGCACCACGCCTGGAATGCCCCCCACAATCTGGTCCGACTCCTCCAGAATAAGCTGCATCTCTCTGGGGTCCTTCTCATACCTATCGGCCATAAGCCGGGCCAGGGGAGATGGTTCGATATTTTCCAGGTAAACCAGCCTGCCCTCCGCCGTAGCCAGGGTGCTCTCGGAGACGACCAGGATATCGCCATCCTGCAGGGCCAGATCCGCATCGTTCATGGCCTTTTCCAGTTTATCTGCCAGATCGTCGCCTGGCTTTATCAGATCGGTCTTTATCCCCAAAACCTGCAAATCATTCCCACCTGTATCGCTCTGGACTGTCTATCAGATCAAGGGCTTCATCAATCAATCGGGCCAGGCGGGACAGCCGGAATGGCTGGGATCCGAGGTTCCTCACCAGGCCGGCGATCTGGTGGAGGCTGCCCATAATTATGACCTCCTCCGGGCGGGGATCGCAGCGCAAAGCCAGCTTGGGAACAGCGGCGTCTCCCCCCCGGGCCAGCATCTCCTGCTTGATGATTATGGCCTCCATGCTGGACAGGCCCCGCAGGGAGAGCAGCCTAAAAGAGCCCTTCCGGCTCAAGGCGGCAAAACCCCGTTCATCCACCCCGGTCCGGCAGAGGATCTGGGCCAGATCTTCTTTGCCGCCCATATAATCCAGTGCTTCCACCACAAGATCGCCGTCCACCGCCAGGACAGGAGAGCCCCGTACCGCCCGGGCCATTGAAACGGTCTGCCGGCTGGCGGCGATGTCATGGGTGCGGACTACATGGGCCCCTAGATAGACGGCTATGGCCGTGGCAGCCAGGCTTCCCTCCAGCCTCTGGAAGGGATCGGGCTGGTGGAGACATTCGCCGATGAAGGTCTTTCGGGACAGGGCAGCCATCACCGGTCGCCCCAGGCAGCGCAGCCGGCTGAAGCCGTCCAGTATGGCCAGGTCATGGGCTGCCGTCTTCTCCGGTATCCATCTGCCTATTCCCGGATCAAGGATGATCTTCTCGGTGGATACGCCTGCCGACTCGGCTACCCTCATCCGCTCTCCGAGCAGGGTGATGATCTCATCCAGGCTCAGCAGATCGCCTGCTTTCTTTCGGGAGGCCATGATGATGAGGGAGGCATCGTGCTCGGCCACAACTGCGGCCATTTCAGGCTGGGCCAGGCCGGAGACATCATTGATGCAATGAGCGCCGCGGGCCAGGGCATCTGCGGCTATGGCTGGCATCTGGGTGTCCACGGAGACGGTGATATCCAGGCTGTCCAGAATATCAGAGAGAGCGGGAGTGAGCCTCTGCCTTTCCAGCTCCTCGCTTATGGGCGGAGAGCCCGGAGCGGTGGAGACGGCTCCCACATCGATGATCTCCGCCCCCTGCTCCTGCATGGATCGGGCCAGGGACAGGGCTTCCTCCGGACCGGCTACCGATCCCTGATAAAATGACTCCCGGCTGAGGTTGATGACTCCCATCAGCCGTACCGGTTGGCCATCCCCCACAGCAATCGGGCCTATGAAACCCTCTATCAATGCTCTCACACCATCCGTCGCATCTTCTCTTCTACTCCGAGAGCCGCAGCAATATGCCCGTCCTCCTGGCCCGTTCTATGGCCAGGTCCAGCAGGATCAGCCCTAGGGTGAGGTAGAATGAGGCCAGAGCGGCACCCCATACCAGATGGTGCGGCCCGGGAATAAATACTGACCTGTAGTACTCCAGAAAATAGGTCAGAGGTATGGCCCTGGCCAGGGCCTGCAGCAGGGGAGGCAGCACATCCACCGGATAGTAGATTCCGCTTACCAGCAAGATCAGGCCGCTCAAACTCCAGGCGGCCACATCCGCCTTCTGGCCGAAGGTGAGTATGGATATGCACACAGTTATGCCTATGGTGGCAGCCATGGCGAATATGCCGGCCAGGAAGGCCAGAACGGGAAAGATGCCGCCGGCTAAAAAGTCGAATCCGAAGAGCTGCCCGCTCACGGCGACCAGAATGAAGAAGACCACGCTTCCCCGCAATATCCCGAAGAGCAGAGCTCCGAACACCAGATGGTAGCTTCTCACCGGGGCGATGAAGGTGTTCTTGATGCTCTTGGACCACATGTCGAATAAAAGGACATAGGCCACATCTATCTGGGCCACCTGGAGGATGGTGAGAGCAATGGCTCCTACCAGAAGAAAGGAGACCATGGAGCCCTCCACAGCCAGAAAGCGGGTGAGAAGGCCGATGGAGAGCAGGCTGATCATGGGCCAGAAGAATAGCTCGAAGACGGTGAATATGTTCCTTCTGGAGATGATCCAGTTCTTGTAGGCCGAGGCCAAAAATCGGTTAAGTTCACCTTGCCAGCTCAATGAAAACATCCTCCAGATCCGGCTCTTTAATATCAATATCGGTTATCTTCGCACCGGAAAAGAGCTTGATTATCCCGTCCAGGCTCTCCTCGCCCCGCTCCACAGCAATCTCCATCCTGCCGTTCTCCGCTTTAAGGCCCAGTACGCCCGGCTGGCCCTTCAAGGCGGATACATCCGCCTCCCCCTTATAGGTGATGCATATTCTCTCTCCCAGCTTCAGGTGCCTCTTGAGGTTTTGGGGGGTGTCAAGGGCCACTATGGAGCCATGGCGCAGAAAAGCGATTCTGTCGCAGAGCGTCTCCGCCTCGGGCATATAGTGGGTGGACATGACCACGGATATGCCATCCTCATCATGAATTCTTCTGATCAGCTGTCTGGTCTTCAATGAGATGTCCGGATCAAGGCCGGTGGTGGGCTCATCCAGGAATATGAGGCGGGGGTGGTTGAGCATGGCCTTGGCCAGGGAGAGCCTCTGCTTGAGGCCGGTGGATAGATCCTCGAATTTGTGATCTTGAAATTCGGAGAGCTCAAAGGCCTCCATCTGATCCTGAACTGTCTGGTTCAGAGCAGCGCCGTGAAGGCCATAGAGCATGCCGTAGTGGCGCAGGTTCTCTTTTACCGTCAGGCTCCAGGGAAAGTTGGGCTTGGCTGTGCTGATATTGATGCACCTGCGAATGGCATCCCTATTCCGCCGCGCATCCATTCCCAGGATAAAGAGGCTGCCCGCCTCGGGGTAGATCAGGGTGGAGAAGATGGATATGAGGGTGGTCTTTCCCGAGCCGTTGGGGCCCAAGAGCCCGAAGATCTCTGCGGCGTCGATATCCAGGGAGATGTTCTTTAGAATGGTGGCTGATCGGCCAAAGAAGCTCTTGTATCTCTTGCATATGCCCCTGGCTTGTACCGATTTCTCTGTAATCTGCATCACCTTATCTCTAAATTCTGCTCCTGGGACCTCGCCTTCTCTTATCCCGGCGCAGTAGATCGGTTTTTTTCAGGACAATTGCCCCCAGGCCGGCCAGGCCCAGAATAGCCAGAGCTGGCAGGCCCTTTCCTTCCCACAGGCCTGGCACCAGGGATACGGTCATGGGCAGGCTGGAGCATCTCTCCTGACAGCAGATCTGGCAGCCCATCTGGTAGTCCTGCCTCTTTGCCTCTCCATCTATCTGCAAGTTGAAATCTGCCAAGGCGAGTGATCCGGCAGGCAGATCCCCCAGGGCAATTTCTGGGCCATTAGCGCTGAAGGGAGGGGCTGTCAGCAGCCGGGCGGAGCAGTTATAAAGATCCTCCGGCCCATCGTTGCTGATGACCGCTCTCAGCTTTTCGCCTGACAATAAACTCGAACTAAGGGACGAGCCCAGGACCCGGAGCATATCGCCCTCTCCGGATAAGAATACCTCCAGGCTGAGATTATCTCTGGCCGCCTCATAGAGGGGATATATCTCTCCATTTTTCACGCTCACATCTGCCTGTTGCTGGTAGGAAATATCCAGAGTCAGCCTGCTCCAGCCTGAGCCATTCTCCATAACATTGACCGTGTAATTCAGCAGCGCCCTTTCCCCGGGAGCAATAAGATCGACCATTACCGGCCCCGAGACAACCTGAATGGGACCGGATCCCATGAGGGCGGCGCTTATGTCCAGAGCGTGGCCGCCTTTCATCTCCTCCTTCATCTCCGCCAGGATGTCCCGGGGGGGGCCGTTCTGGTCTATGGGCAACAGCTCCTCCAGCCTTCCCATGTTGGCCAGGTTTATGTAGAGGATGCTCTCGCCGGGCGGCAGGGACGGGCTGGCAGCAGAGGCGGCCAGGATTGGCCGGCCCAGGGACTTGTAGTAGTCGTCGGCGAAGAACATGATATCTTCCGCCTGGGCACCGGAGAGGAGAAGCAGAACGCAGCAGAGGGATAGAAGCCTCATCTGCTGGCAATTGACCTCTGCCCCTTTAAGCATATCTGCTCTTTAGCCTCAGCGGGAGAGCAGGGTGGAGAGGAAAAAGGCCACTGCTGCGGTCAAAATTATTGCCGCTCCCGAGGGCACATCCAGATCATAGGATATTAAGAGCCCGATGATCACGAATAGGACTCCCAGGATGATGGATCCGGCCATGATGGAGGGCAGGCTCTTCATATGCCTCCTGCTTATGGCTCCGGGAATGGTGAGGAGAGCAATAACCATGATTATCCCCACCACCTTGATCAAGACCACCACGCTGAAGGCCACCATAGCCAATAGCATCAGTCGCAGGCTGGAGACGGGAAGGCCGATGGCCTGGGCATATTGCGGATCGAAGCTCAAGAGCAAAAGCTCCTTGTAGAAAAGGAAGACCAGGGCCAGAATGACCGATGTGAGAAGCAGGATGAGCAGCACATCGCTCTCTGTCACCGCCAGGATGTTTCCGAAGAGGTAGCCGTAGAGGTCGCGGGCGTAGCCCTGGGACAATGTGAGCAGCATTATCCCCAGAGCCATACCCGTAGCCATGAATACCCCAATGGCCGTATCCTCTGAGACACGGGCCCGGGAGCTGGTAAGGCCTATTCCTATGGCGGTAAGGACCGCCGATCCTATGCCGAAGGCCAGGGGATCATAGCCCAAAAAGTAGCCCAGGCCAATGCCCCCGAAGGCAGCATGAGCTATGCCGTCGCTGATGAATACAATCCTATTCAGGATCACATAAATTCCGATTATGCCGCAAAGAGCCGCAGCCGCGAGGCCGGCCAGCAGGGCATTTCTCATGAACTCATAGGATAAAAAGTTCAGATCAATCATGTTCCCTCAAAACCCGATGGGGCGTGCCATGGGCTATCATCTCCACCGGGCAGCCGTAGGCCTTCTCTATGTCCTCATTGGATAGCTCCGGGGAGCCGTGGTAATAAAGTCGCTGATTGAGGCAGGCGATCTTGCTTACATAGGTGGAGACGGCTGTGAGATCATGAGAGACCATAATTATGGCTTTGCCCAGATGGCAGTTGAGATGGCTGAGCAGCTCATAAAACTCCGTCTGCTGGGCGGAGTCTATCCCCGCCGTGGGCTCATCCAAAAGCAGAAGATCGGGATCGGAGACCAGGGAGCGGGCTACAAAGACCCTCTGCTGCTCTCCGCCGGATAGCTCTCCAATCTCCCTCTCTGCCCGATCCTCCATTCCCACCGCCTTCAGTGCCTCGAGAGCCAAGTCTCGATCCTCTTTTCCGTAGCGGTGCAGCAGACCTACACGGCTGTACCTTCCCATGAGCACCACATCCTGAGCCTTCACCGGAAAGCTGCGGTCAAAGACGGTCTTCTGAGGAACATATCCTATCCTGCTAAGGGCTTTAGCCGGGGGCAGGCCGAAGATGGCGATCTCCCCCCGGTCGGGATTGATCAGGCCCAGGATGGCTTTGAGCAGAGTGGATTTGCCGCCACCGTTGGGGCCAATGATCCCCAAAAAGTCGCCGGCAAAGAGCTCCAGGTTTATGCTCTCCAGCACCACATGACCGCTCTGGCGAACCCAGAGGTCTGTAATGGACAATATCTTCTCTTTCGTCTCCGGCATTCTTTCCATCATCCTGGGGCCGTGCTCAACATGCTCTGGGCAATCTCTCTTCCCGCGTATCTCATGTTCTCCAAATAGTCCGGCGCCAGGGGGTCGAGGCTGATCAGCCGGGCGGACATCTCCCGAGCTATGACCTCGGCTGTCTTGGGGTTGAACTGGGGCTCGACGAAGACTGTGGTGATATTCTTCTCCCTGGCCAGGTCTATCACCTGGCTCAAGTACCTGGGCCCCGGCTCCTTCTCCTCCACCAGCAGAGGTATCTGCTGGAGGCTATAGTCGCGGGCAAAGTAGCTCCAGGCAGGGTGGTGGACCAGGAAGACGGGAGTGCTGACATTGGAAAAGCTGCCATTCAGCTCCTCATCCAGAGCATGCAGCTTCCTCAGATAATCGTCTCTGTTCTGGATATAATAATCCCTGCTATCCGGATCGAGATCGGAGAGGCCGGAGCAGATATATTTCACCTGAATGGCGGCATTTCGCAGGGAAAGCCAGATGTGAGGATTGGTCTCTTTGCCATCCTCCTGGAGCAATTCGATGCCGAGAGAGGAGTCCACCACCTTAAGATTCCCATTGGACTGTAGCAGCTGGTCCATCCAGAACTCGAGGCCTGCCCCGTTCATGACATAGAGATCGGCTTGGGAGAGCTTCACCATCAGAGAGGGTGTGGGCTCGAATGTATGGGGCTCGGCTCCTGGTGGGACCACCACTGTGACATCCACCCGATCTTTCCCCACTGCTTTCACCATGTCAGCCAGAGGAGCGATGGTGGCTGCCACTTTTATCCGGTCGCTGGGGGATGCGGAGTCATTCTGGGAGACTGCGGCAGGGGGCTCCTCCGGGGAGATGCAGCCTGAGAGGGCGGCAGACAGGAGAACGGAGATCAGAATCAATTTAAGGTCAAAATAGCCGGGCATTCTGTGGCACCTTTCCTTCATTTTTGCATTCAGAATTTTCTTTATTCCAGGACATCGCACCCGGCCTAGCGCATGGTACAGGTCTTTCCGGCGGAAGGGCAGAGAGCTCTTGCCCATCTCTCAATGTGGATGAATTTATCAATGTCTGCTCCATATAGGAGGCTTGAAATAAAGATGTCGATTGTCCAGGCACCTGAACGCCTCATCTTCTATTAAACCATCCGTGCAAGCAGGATATCTGCAATGCGATATTAAAATCAAACCGAGGGAGCAGAGGGGCTCCGGAAGCCAGCATCTTATCAAGAGAAAACGTGCGGCTGCCGGGATTCGAACCCGGGTTACGGGCTTGGGAAGCCCATGTCATAACCGCTGGACCACAGCCGCGCCAAGGCCTTGATAGCAGGCTTTTACTCTGCCACTTTCTGCTCCCCATATTTAAATGTATTAGCTTTAGTCTTTCTTATTCAGGTATTCAGGGCAAGGTTGATATGCTGCACGGGCCGAATATGGGAATTGAATAACAGCTATTTGGCTGAGGCTGGAAAATGGCTCGGAAATTCTGCGATCTATCGTCTAAGGATTTAGCTGCCCTTCCAGCTCTGACCTTTGATCACTCCTGCATCGGGCAGGAGGTGATATTTATGCATCTTTATAATAATAAAGGCATGAATTGGTACCTGGCTGAGTACGGTCCCATCAGCAAGAGATTTTTTGGGTTTTTTGAGAACAAGGCCGATGGCCTGAGCTCGGGGCAGTGCCGCTATGAGGATATTTCCAGTTGGGGAAAAAAGGGGCCTGATTGGGAGCCTCTGGTGGACGAAAGCTGGAAGCCGGTGGCAGCCAGAGAGATCCCCATTCTGGTAGAATATGTAAAATTGATGATCCTCCAACCGGATCTGACTTGATGGAATAGCATCTCCTTTTGGGGGTCTGAGAGAAGATGATAGGCAGAAGGTTGATCGGAGCGGCTTTAGCGCTTCTGGTGCTGCTGGCAGCAGACTGTTGTGCCATACTGGATGGCGGCCTGGGGCTGTCGGCGGATCAGCTCATAGATCAGAGCAGAGGGGTTTACAGTCCGCCTCTGGGCATGCCTGCCAGTCCCCAGGAATCCAGAGAGATCTGGAGCCAGAGAAGCGGCATTGATTTCAGCCAGATCGGCGAGCGGCTGGAAAATAACAGCTCGATCATCTCCCCGGAGAGCCCGCCCGGAGCTGCTCCCTCTCAGATTGAGGTCAAGCCGGCCCCGTCCAGTAAGATGATCTCAACTGCAGAGAGCATGGAAGGAAACTGGTCTTTGCAGCTTTCCGACAGCAAGAACAGGTTCATGGCTTTGAGGCTTTATGCCACCGGAGATGCCATATTTGGAACGGGGAGCATAAACGACGGGATAAAGACCCAGAGGATCTCAACATCCGGCCACCTCTCGGGGAAAAATGTAAGCCTGGACGCGGTCACCTCAGGAGAGGTAAGCCTCTACCGGTTCAATCTGGTAAGGGATGGCAATTCTCTATTCGGGCAGTACAGAGCATTCCCGGCGGAAGGAGAGGCATGGAGTGGAATGGTCCAGGCTGAGAGGGAAGAGTAAAGAAAAAAAGGATTGGAAGGTGGCCTAAGAGAAGCTCTTCAAATTGGCAGAGCCGCCGTCTATCTCCAAATACCTGTACTCGGTGCAGGGAGATTTTTTCCATGAGCCGGTGTTTATGGCTCCATTATCCAGAGGAAATGGCTCATGGGTATGGCCGAAGACCAGCGTCTCATCTTTGTCCATTCCCAGATAAAAGGATCTGGCGCTGGATGTGGCTATCTGATCTATCTTGGAACGGGCTCTGACCAATCGGTTTGCCGGCGGATTGAACATGGAATCTATGGCTCCTTTAATGTCCGCCGGAAGCCTCTTCAGGCCTTCAAGTGCTGATTGGGACCTTCCGTATGTTTCCCAGAGCTTGTCTGCCGCATTTCCGGTCTCATCTCCCGCCAGGCAGAGGCCCTCGGCAAAGGTTTCGTAAGCGCTCATGGATTTATAATAAGGATTGGCCAGGACCTCCAATTGGTAGCCGTGGATGAACATATATCTCCTTCCCGCCTCGGTGAGGCGCAGCTCCTTGGCCACACGGAAAGGGTAATTGTTGCCGTAGATCTCACTCATCCTGAGAATATGAAAATCATGGTTTCCGGCCAGATAATGGATCTTTACTTTCTCTTTCATCTCCATGAGCTTGGAGATGATCGGCTTGCTCTCCATTATGGCATTGACACAGTCCCGCCGCCATAGACCCAGAATATCACCTAAAAGGACCAACTCTCCTCCATCCTGCAATTTGTTGTCTGAGATATAGCTCAAGAACTCCAAGAACTTGCTGTCATCCTTCTTTGTCTTTCGGTCATCTCTCTCCGCCAAATGTACATCCGATACAACTATTATCATAATAACTTATTTGAGCCGTTGGGTAATAAATTTTTCCGGAGACTGTCAGCAACAAACAGCGCGAAATCTATAACTGCTTATCGGAAGAGACTGATTTTGTGGACTGGCTTTCTCTCTCCTTTATCGGAGCCGCTGCTTTTGCTGCTACCGGAATCATCGATAAGCTCTTTTTGGGCCGATTTGTTAGGGAGCCTCTGGCTTATCTGGCAGCTCTGGTGATCATGCAGCAGGCCTTGGTTTTAGCTATTCCCTTCTATCTGGGCTGGGGGTGGGTCTATCCTCAGACGCTCTATGCCCTGGCCACCGGCAGCTTTCAGGTAATCCTCTGGGCGGCTTATTTGCGGGCTCTACAGCAGGAGGAGACCAGCAGAATAGCCGCTTTGGTTTATGTCTTTCCCGTGTTCGTCTTTCTGGGTTCATTTCTCTTTTTGGGGGAGTCTCTGCAGGCAGAAGATTATGCGGGAGGAGCTCTGCTGGTCATTGGCGCGGTGCTCGTATCCTACCGTTCCGGTCGGCAGGCCAGTCAATCCATCTCCCCCGCTCTAAAATATATGGCAGTCTTCTGGATTTTCAGTGCCGCCTATGCCCTGGCCGCTAAATACCTTCTGGGATTCATGACCGAGTGGCATCTACTTCTCTGGTCTTCTCTGGGAGGCTTTCTGGCCATCCTGCCCGTCTTATGGCCAAAGGAGATGAGAAGAGAGTGGACCGCCTATTTCCATGGAGGAGCCTTTATTCTCCTGGCGCTCTTGGCCAATGAGATCCTGGATTTCCTGGGCAGGGCAGCTTTCATCTTCGCCTATGGCCATGGATCTGTGGCTCTCGTCTCCAGCCTGGCGGCATTGCAGCCTTTCATAACCCTGTTTTATATCCTTCTGCTGAGCATTTTCTATCCCGGGCTCCTGGCAGAGCAGATGGACGGCAAGTCTCTGGCCTTAAAGGCGGCAGCATTCTTTCTCATAGTGGCCGGGGTTTATCTGGTCTCTTGATCTCAGTTTTTAAAATTATATGATTATCTTTTTTTTCATCTATCCATCTACAGGTAAGCTTATAGCTGCTGGATGCTCTAATTGGGTTTAATGGATCCCGGTGAGGCGATAAAAACCCATCCTCAAGGGTGTGTCATCTCTTTTGAGATAGTCCCCGGCTGCAGCCGGCTGTCGGTCCCCTCCGGTTACAATCCCTGGAGGCGGTCTCTTGAGGCCCGTCTCACAGAGGAGCCGATAAAAGGGCGGGCCAATAGGCAACTGCTGGAGGAGCTGGCCAGGACACTGGGGGTATCGGAGCAGAATGTAGTGGTGATGAGCGGCCAGAAGAGCTCCAAGAAGAGCATTCTGGTCCAGGGGATTACCAGAGATCAGGCCCAGGCAGTTCTGGCCCGGAAGCTGGCCATGACTTATATCCAGAAGAAGGCGGAGAAGGATGATCGGGGCGAGAGAGAATAAAGAGAGCCGTTTCAAGGGAACTTATGATCTAAAGGCATTGGAGGAGCTGATCGCTTCTCTTCTCCAGGCCTCCGAGGAGGGTGCAGCGGTGATAGTGGAGGGAAGGAGGGACCTACTAGCCCTGCGCTCTCTGGGCCTCTCCGGTCCGGTGATCATGGCCTCCCGCCGCTCTGCCCTGGATCTGGCCGAGGAAACGGCCAGGAAATATTCTCAGGTCATACTTCTTACGGACTGGGACGGCAAGGGCGATGAGATGTGCCAGACCATAGGGCGCTACCTACGTTCTTTAGGGATCAGGCCGGACGGCCTGATAAGGAGCCGGCTGAAAATGCTGGTCAAGAAAGAGATCAAAGACGTGGAGAGCCTGGGCCGTTACACAGAGAAGATGAGAGAGCTATATGGCTAATAGAATAGCAGTAACCGGGCCGCCAGGGGTGGGAAAGTCCACTCTGGTGGCAAAGGTGGTAGAGGCTTCTTGTCTTCAGGCAGGGGGCGTCCTGGCCCGGGAGAGGCGCTATAAGGACCGGCGGGTCGGATTTGAGCTGCTCGATTTATGCAGCGGAGCGATAGGGATTTTGGCTGACGAGGCCGGCAGCGGGCCGCAGCTGGGCAAATACCGGGTCCATCCGGAGGACCTGGATGGAGTGGGGGCCCGGGCCATAGAAGCGGCGCTGAAAAGCGACCTGATAGTGGTGGATGAGGTGGGTCCCATGGAGCTGACCAGCCGCAGGTTTGTATCTGCAGTGGAGATGGCCATAGCCTCATCCAAGCCCATGCTGGTGGTGCTGCACCAGTGGTCCAACCACCGCCTGGCAAAGAAGATACGCAGCACCTTCAAGGTTTATACAGTAACCAGGGAAAACCGAGAGGCTTTGGCGGAGGAGATCGCGGCTGTTTTCTCGGCCAGGAAGGAGGCCTAAAGACCCAATTCCCTGGCTCTGGACAGCGCCTCTTCCGCCTCTTGCTCGCGATCTAAAGCCCTGTAGGCCAGGCCGAGGTTCTTCCAGGCGGTGGCATAGAGCGGCTCAATCTCTATCGCCTTTTGAAAGCAGCGCACAGCTTCCTCGTGCCGGGATAGTATTCCCAGAGCTACGCCCTTGTTGTTCCAGGGATAGATATCGAAAGGATCTATCATCAGCGCCTCATCGTAGCTCTCAATGGCCTCTTCATGGCGGTGCAGATTGTCCAGGGCAGCACCCCGGTTGTTCCAGGCTCTTCTGCCGTCTGATCCCATGGGGCACAGTTCAATGGCCCTGGCGTAGCTCTCCACCGCCCGCTCAAACTTTCCGATGCGGTGCAGGGCAAAGCCCCTTACAATCCAGGTCCTGGCATTGGCGGGATCAATGGCCAGGGATCTCTCCGCTGAGGATAAAGCCGTTTCATCTTTCTCTATCTGGCTGCAGCAGAAGGCATGAGCCCTCCAGGCATCAGCATTCTTGGGCTCGACCTCTAGAGCCTTTTCCAGAGAGGCCGCTGCCTCTTCATATCTTCCCAGTCGGCGCAGTGATTGGGCTTTTTTATAGAAAATGGAGAAGCCATATGCTCCTCTTCTCTCCGCCCTCTCCCAGGCGGCAATTGCCTCTTCATACTCTCTCTGGGCATAAAGGTCATCTGCTATGGCCAGATCGCTTTCCCCATTCTCATCTCTCATTTTGTTATCCATATCTTCCATCGGATTTGTATTTCCCATCGGATTTGTATTTCCCATCGGACTTGTATCTCCCATCGGAACCATATGTTAAGTCCACCCTTCCTCAGTAAATCGCTTTCTATTCAGATGGATTGAGCAGCTCCCCAAAAGCCGGGATTATTCGTAGCCCTCCGCACTTCTGATCTAATAAAATCTGTAGATATATAAAATTGAGCGCAGCATATGCATT
>CALMJN010000378.1 GCA_937864385.1 uncultured Methanosarcinales archaeon
GGTTAATAAATCTAACGTAATTCCAAGGAGGATTTAAACTGATTCTTTATATGCCCCTGGTCGGGCTTACATAAGGTACATATGATCGCAAGCCTTTTTATTTGTTCGAATAGATTTAGCCCTCGTGGAGGAATTCAATTGAGATATTTGCAATCACTTATCAGCATCTTTCTGTTGCTGGCATCCACCGCCGCAGCGGGGAGCTTCACCGCCGAGATGGATGTAGATACCTATATGGATGCGGCAAATTCCAGCCAGAGCTTTTCCGATAGCGATCTGCTCTGGGCCACCTCGGTGGGGGGAGAGTCAGCCAAAGAGGTTTACCTGAGCATAATCAACATATTGGGCTCGCAGGGTGTATTTGATCCAAAACAGATAGATTCCGCGACATTGACTGTCGATGCCGCCCAGGTGGAAAAGCCGGGCAAGATCACCGCTTACTTCCTGCATGGCGCAACATTTGATGCAGCCACCTGGTCCGATAAAGAGGATTACGATAACAGCGTCTCATCCCAGACTATTGATATCAGCCAGGAAAAGAGCTACACCATCGATGTGACTGACATAATCAAGAAGGCGGTAGAGACCTGCACGGAAGGCTGCCCCTACTCCATCGTTTTGGTGGCGGAGGACGACGCCTCGGTGGCATTCTTCTCCAGCGAGTCTTCCGAGGGAGAGGAGCCGAGATTGGTGTATGTCACTGTAGAGTAGAATATAGTAGGATGGAATGAGAGCCCGGGGAGGATGGCATTTCCTGTCCATCTCCCGGACATTCTCACCAAAGACGCATCATGAGGATTTTATACTTCTTCCGTATCTTAGGTAGCTGATGCGCATCCTAAACCGCACTCAGGCCGCCCGCCTGGTCCTGGCACTTATCCTTCTATATGGTGCAGCTTCGCCCTGCTCTGGGCTGGCAGAAGGGGGCGGCGAAGCAGAGGTCCTCTTCATAGACTCCCCCGGCTGCACCAAATGCGCTGCGGCGGAGAGAGTCCTGGAGAAGGTGGGACAGGATATATCCCTTAACATCAGCAGTTATTACTATTATTCCGATGAGGGGCACCGCATCATCAAGCAGTATGGCTCCAGGGATGTCCCATCCATCATCATCGGCAGTCAGGTGATAGACTACCGGGATTATGAGAAAGACGATGCCCGGCTGGAGAGCCTCATCCGAAGCGCTCTGGCCAACCAGAGTCCTCCCGTCCCGCCCTCTATCGGCCTTCCCAGCCATCCGGAAAACCAGAGCGGGAGCGCGGCCCAAGCCATCTATGGCTCGGAGATCGATCTCGAGCAGATCTCCGCATACAGCATATCCGCGGTTCTGGGGGCGGGGCTTGTGGCTGGATTCAATCCCTGCCTGCTGGGCATTCTGGTCTTTTTAGCGGCATCGGTGCTCTCCACATCGGGAAGGAGGCGTGATCTGGTTCTGATGGTGGCTTTCTTCTCCGCGGGAATATTCACCATGTACTTTCTCTTCGGCCTGGGCATGCAGCGGCTGCTGGAGACAAAAGCTATAGCGGACGCCTTTCGCTATATTCTGACCCTCTTTCTCCTTCTGGCCGGCCTATCCCAGATCTGGGACGGCCTGCGTCTGAAGGCGGGCCAGCCTTCCATCTTCCGCACCGACTGGGTCATGCCCTACTTTCAGTCCGGGGTGAAAGGAGGCCGATACAGCTCATACTTTTTGATCGGGGCCCTCTTCTCACTGGTAAAGGCGCCATGCGTTGGAGCCATCTACCTCGCGATACTCGACCTCCTCTCCACCCAGAGCTACCTGGCGGGCTCGATCTATCTCTTCTTCTTCAACCTCGGCGTGGTACTGCCCATTCTCCTCCTGGGCGGGGCAATCGCCCTGGGAATGAGTCCGGAGCAGGTTGACTCCTTCCGCAAGGATCATCGGGTGGGGATGAGGCTGGCTACCGGCCTGACACTTCTGGCTCTGGCTCCGCTGATCTACTGGCAGATCATCTGATGAGAGAGAAAGGCAAAAGGATTAAAATAGAGAGATTGCTCAACCTCCCCCAGAGGTGAATCTTTTTGTTTTTGGTAGGAGAGGCTCTCATAGGAAAAGAGCCTGAGATTGCTCATATCGATCTGATCATCGGAGATAAGGAGGGACCGGTGGCCACGGCCTTTGCCTCCGGACTGACGCAGCTTTCAGCAGGGCATACCCCCCTCCTGGGTGTCATCCGGCCCAATCTGCCGCCCAAGCCGTCCACGCTGATCGTACCCAAAGTGACAGTAAAGAATATGGAGCAGGCAGCCCAGATATTCGGCCCGGCCCAGATGGCTGTGGCCAAGGCGGTAGCCGATGCGGTGGCGGAAGGGGTGATTCCCAAAGACAAGGCCGAGGAGCTACTGATCATCGTATCCGTCTTCATCCATCCCCAGGCCAGGGATTACGATGCCATCTACCGCTACAACTACGGAGCTACCAAGCTGGCTATAGAGAGGGCCATGTCCGGCTTCCCTGATGTGGATCTGATGCTCTACGAGAAGGACCGCTCCACCCACCCCATCATGGGCTTCCGGGTGACCAGGCTATGGGATCCGCCCTATCTTCAGGTGGCCTTTGATCTGGTGGATGTGGCCGAGGTGCGCCGGGTGCTGGCTGCTCTGCCGGAGAGCGACCACATACTGATCGAGGTGGGAACCCCCCTGGTGAAGATGCTGGGCATAAGCGTGGTCAAGGAGATCCGGGCCATTCGCCCCGGGGCCTTCGTCATACTGGACCTCAAGACCCTGGACACGGGCAACCTGGAGGTGCGCCTGGCAGCGGACTCCACTGCCGATGCCGTGGTCATATCCGGCCTGGCTCCCAAGAAGACCCTGGAGCTATCCATCCGGGAGGCCAGAAAGACCGGCATCTACTCCATCATCGATATGCTCAATGTGACTGATCCCCTGGCAGTTCTCAAAAGCCTGGAGGTGCTGCCCGATGTGGTGGAGCTGCATAGGGCCATAGATATGGAGAAGAGCGCCCATGCCTGGAGCAATATAGGCGAGATCCAGGCGTTAGCCAAGGACGGCCGCAGGCTTCTGGTGGCCGTGGCGGGCGGCATCCGGGTGGACACCGAGGCTGCGGCTCTGGCTGCCGGCGCCAACATACTCGTCGTTGGCCGGGCCATCACCCGCTCCAAGGACATTCGCGACATGGCCGAGCAGTTCCTGACCGGCCTGCAACAGACGGAGATAGACCAGTACCGGGTTATGACCGACTTCTGAGTATTTCTGAGTATCTCAGATGCGCGGCCATCTTCTCTCCTTTTTTCTGTTTTATATTAATTGATA
>CALMJN010000379.1 GCA_937864385.1 uncultured Methanosarcinales archaeon
CCAGAGCGCAGCAGACAATCAGTCCCACGAATCGAATATCTGCGCGTGAAGAATTACAGGGCATTGCATGATCTGGAATTAAAGGGCTTGACTCCCTTTACAGTTTTTCTTGGCCCCAATGGTAGCGGAAAATCCACCATCTTCGACGTCTTCGCCTTTCTGTCGGAATGCTTCTCAGCCAACCTGAGAAAGGCATGGGAGAAACGCAGCAGATTTAAGGAGCTTCGCACCCGCGGCTCCAAGGGTCCCATAGAAATCGAGCTGAAGTATCGCGAAAGCAGAGATTCGCGTCTCATCACCTACCATCTATCCATCGATGAGGGAATAACAGGCCCCTTCATTGCCGAGGAGTGGCTCCAGTGGCGCAGAGCCTCGCAGGGAAAGCCCTTTCGCTTCCTTGATTTCAAGAACGGTGAAGGTCTGGTAATCACTGGAGATCAGCCCGATGAAAGAGAGAAGAGAATTCACGAGGTTCTAACCTCATCCGATGTCCTGGCGGTGAGCACCCTCGGCCAGCTGGCCAAGCATCCCAGAATCAGCGCACTGCGCCGATTCATCACCGGCTGGTATCTCTCCTACCTCACCGCCGACGCCACCCGTGGCGTCCCCGAGGCCGGTGCCCAGGAGAGGCTCTCCGAGACGGGCGACAACCTGCCCAATGTGATTCAATACCTCAAAGAGCAGCATGAAGGGCGCCTGGCCGAGATCCTCAAGACCCTCTCCGAGCGGGTGCCCAGGCTGGAGCGGGTAGAATCCCACTTCATGCCCGACGGCAGGCTCCTCCTGCAGATCAAGGATGCCCCCTTCCAGCAGCCCATCCTGGCCAAGTTTGCCTCTGATGGCACGCTCAAGATGCTGGCCTACCTCACCCTGCTCTACGATCCAAAGCCCCCTGAGCTGATAGGCATTGAGGAGCCGGAAAACCATCTTCATCCTCGCCTCCTGCCCGAGCTGGCAGAAGAGTGCCGCATGGCCGCAGAGAGAACCCAGCTCATGGTCACCACCCACTCGCCTTTCTTTGTGGACGGCCTCAAGCCGGAGGAGCTTTGGGTGCTCTACCGTGATGAGACGGGCTATACCCAGGCCAGAAGAGCGGCAGACATGAAGGGCATCCCAGAATTTGTGAGCGAGGGAGCAAGCCTGGGGCAGCTATGGATGGAAGGCTACTTTGAGGTGGGAGATCCATTAACAGCATCCGGCGGTCCGAAGAGAATTGCAGGCGGCAAGGCCAGCGAAAAGGCATAGAGGGAAATTTCGGATGCATATCGAGTTTCTCGTAGAGGAGCCTTCTGCGGAAGCCGCCTTGCACAACCTCGTCCCCATGATTTGCGGAAGCGACATCTCTTTTGACATTCATGCTTTCCGCAGCAAATCGGATTTGCTGGCTAAATTGCCGCTAAGGCTGAAAAGCTACAGAAAATTCCTGCCCCGTGATTGGAGAATCGTAGTTCTCATCGATGAAGACCGCCAGGATTGCATAGCCCTGAAAGATGTGTTAGAAGATGCGGCAATTCAGGCCGGTCTTATTACCAGGTGCAGGGCCCGCGGAGGATCTCGATTCCAGGTGCTGAATAGAATCGCAGTGGAGGAACTGGAAGCCTGGTTCTTTGGAGATGTTCAGGCTATTCATCAAGCTTATGAGAAGATCCCCATCACCCTGGGCACAAAATCCGCCTATAAAGATCCGGATGCAATCAAAGGCGGAACCTGGGAGGCAATGGAGCGGGAACTGCAAAGGGCGGGATATTTCAAGGGTGGATTGGCTAAAATCAAAGCGGCTCGCGCGATTTCAGCAAATATGGAGCCGTCTCGAAACCGATCCAGAAGCTTTCAGATATTTCGGCAAGGTTTGCTGAGTATTATCAGCAGCATCTGAAATTCGCCTTTTTTTTGCAGCACCGGGCTTTATGGAGCTTATCCTGCTCATCTGCCTGCCATCTTCTCGCAGACCAGGATCAGAAAATCAGGTATGCGGGCGCCGTCCATCCTTTCAGGATGCTCCTCTTTCCAGCACACCGGCGCTTCAGGCTCAATTATCCGGCTGATGCGAAACTGGCAGGAGATCAGCCGGTTCACGATATCTGCCAGCGTCCTGTGCCAGTAAACCGTGGGCTGCATGCCGCTGCTCGGTCCCCAGGGACAGAGAAATGGGCCTCGCTGAAAGTAATGGTCCACTTTCCGGTACAGCTTCTTTCCCTGATTGTCCTTTACCCATCCCCAGACCGGGGTCATGAAGCAGGGATGGTTCATGATGTGCAGGTAAATCCCGCCGGTCTTCAAGAGCCGGCTGAACTCCGTGAATGCTCCCTCATAGTCGGCCATATCCTGGATCACATTATTGGTCACTGCAGCATCAAATGATGATGAAGACAAAAATGGGAGAGATGAGCAGGTGGTAAGGTGATATTCTATGGCCAGGGGCGCCCTTTTCTCCTCCTCTGCGGCAAAAGCGAGCATCCTAGGGGAGATCTCCACACCTGTAACTGAGGCTCCCCGCCGGGCCAGCTTGCGGCTCAAGTAGCCGTCACCGCAGCCTGCATCCAGAATCTGCTTTCCCTTTACATCCCCCAATATATCCAGGATAATCGGATCAAGCAGATCGCGGCGATTCAGGTCGTGCTCGCCGAAGAATT
>CALMJN010000380.1 GCA_937864385.1 uncultured Methanosarcinales archaeon
GCCAATAGGATAGAGCTTGGAATTCAGGAAAAGAAATCCTCCTCCCTTGTTAAGATGGATTTCGCTCCCTGATGCGAGGACTGGATAGCCATCCCATAGGCTGCTATCGTTCATGCCGACCTGCAGTAACCAGCAATACAATCAGGGACGAGATGTTGTTCCTGTTGTTAAACCGAATATGCTGAAAGTGCTCCATAAAGCGGCGGATGAGGCTCCGATAGCCGCAGTAGGTCCGCACAGACCGCATGCGGTACAGACGCCGCATAGACCGCATTCTTCGTAGGAAGTACTTCCCGGTCGGCCGGTGAGTCTGGCAATGTTTGACCGAATCTCCGGTGGCATAGCGACCTTGATCCCTAAGCGCTCTAGGGCTCCGAAACCATCCCTTCTCAACTCGTAGCGAAAGCATTCATCATTCAATATCCGAGTCAAGAGCTTGTTGAATTGTTCTGGGGTCATATAATCGTTGTGCATATCTATTACCGCCATCTATAACCATTTTTAATGTTATTAATTCTTGATAGAATTTATAACTTTTGGTAGTCAAACCTGGCCATGGCTCACAGCTCTTGGGGCCAGCTGTGCGGCAAGGGACCGGAGGAGGCCCTAGGCGAGGACAGCCGGAGAGCAGAAGGCGCTTGAAGCCTACTCGTAAATTAAGGTCCTAGCAGCGTGCACAGTCCAAGTCAGTCAAGCCCCAAAAGGGTGGTCAGCAGCAAGCCATGGATCTGGAGACAGCCAAGGAGATCCTGGCGGAGGTATTCGGCACCCGGCCAGGAGAGGTGGAGGAGATGTTAGAGAGGCGGCTAGAAGAGAGGAGCTGGGCAGAAAGCGTGAAGAAGGGCTTTGGTCAGCCATTCTAGATATTTCATTCTCATCCTCCCCTCTGACAAGGTATTTAAATGAATACTGCATAACCACATATTTAATGATTGTAAATCATTGGATAATAAATGGAGGATGAAGTGATGGATAAATTTTTAGGCATGGTGCAGGGCGGGCGGTTCTCAATTTTAATGCCTCGCCCCCAATGCTGCACAGTCAGGCTAACGCGAATATCCAAACCAGCATCTATAGCCGAAGAACTGGTGGCTTCCCATGAGATAAACTTGGCGGAGTATGAGGGCAAAGCGATCATGGTCAACGGAGTCCTCCCTGAGCATAAAGGATGGCTCTATGAGGCCAATGTT
>CALMJN010000381.1 GCA_937864385.1 uncultured Methanosarcinales archaeon
CTCCGGCATTCTACCCTGGCCGGTGGTCGATTATACCGACCTCGGGGCCAGCTCCACCGATAGAAACGCCGCAGGCCCCCTCTTGGATCCTGGGAGATATACAATCTGGATCGGAAAGAGAGTCTCCGGCGAAATCGGGGTATCCGACGACTGGAAGGCCTATGGACCATTAACCCTGAAGGGAGGGATGAGCTACCTCTTCGACGTCTACGAAGGAACGCTTGAGCCGGTGGCACCGGAGAAGCTGAGCCCCATGCTGGACCAGGTGGGTCCGGATCAGGCAAGGCTCTGGTACAAGCGCTCAACGGTGAATCCCTATGTCGTCTGTGTCGAGAGGGTGGATGCCAATTGAGTGATTAGTGGCTATCCATAAGGAGGCCCAAAACTCTTTCGGGCGTGGTTTCTGATACCCGCCCAATATTTTATTGATTTGCATCGGCCTCGATGCCAGACCCATATTAGAGGAATCTTCAGATATGAGCGAGGTCGCGTACCGGGACATATCAAATCCGTTCAAAGCCCAATCTCTGGCTATAAATCCTCAAGGATTAATCCCGGTTTTACCATCCCAGTTCGCCTATTGCACGGCCTTGCTGGAGATGCAGTTCAGCAAACGTCCTACCGCCCATTCGTTGCTGGCCGGCAGCAGGATATAACCGGAGAGAATGACAACCAGATCAATCGGAAAGATTGTATTTAGAAAAACAATTTTAAAAGATTGTTAATTATTAATTTCATATCACGCCCTTACACAGCTCCCCGCTGGCCAGGTCCTCCTGGAAGAAATCCCGCGGCGTGCGCCTGCCCAGTGCCAGGTCCAGCTTTCTCCGGGCGTAGAAGGGGGCGAGCCTTTTCATCTCCCGTGCAAACCACTTAGGATAGATCTTCTTGACCTTGTTGTAGCGCAGCCACTGCCAATCATAGTAGCGGGCGTTCATCTGCCAGGTGATATACTGCACCTCTTCCGCACTGAGATGCTTTGTCTTTAAGTTGGCATGAAGCCCATCGTACCGGGTGAAGTCGCTGCTCGTCACCAGCCCCATCTCCTCCAGCTCGCCTCGCATCTGGGTCTTGGGGTAGGGGGTGGAGATATAAAATATGGGAAAGTCGGCCTTGAGACGGCGGGCCAGATGGAAGTTCTCCCAGAGGTCCTCCTCGTTGTCATCGGGATTGCCGCCTATGAGGCCGGTGGAGACGATGATGTTGTTGTCGTGCAGATACTGGACGGCTTTTTCCGCATCATTGGACATATTTCCCTTGCCCAGAAACTCCAGGTTCCTCTTGTTGATGCTCTCCACCCCCAAAAATACGCCATCGAATCCCGCTTCCCCCATCTTGTCCACCAGCCTCTTGCTAGAGGCTATGCCCGAGGCGGAGGCCTGGGTCTTGTAGCGGAGGTGAGTGAGCCCGGCATCGATGATCGCCTGGCAGAGCCTCTCCAGCCGCCGGGGATCGAGGGTGATGTTGTCGTCCGGGAAGAATATGGATCCCGCCCCGTGGGCCTCGGCGTCCTGAATATCCTCGATCACCCTCTCCAGGGAGAAGCGCCGGAAGCGCCGTCCGTACATGAGATTGATGGAGCAGAACTTGCAGCCCTGGGTGCAGCCCCGGCTGGTCTCCACCGAGTCTATGGGCACATCAAAGCTGTAAAAGCCCTTGGTGATCAGGCGGCAGTCCCGGTTGGGCCGCCGAATCTCCTCCACCTTGAGGAGCGGGCGGGGAGGATTGTGAACCATCTCCCGGCCCGAACCCTCACGGTGATAGGATAGGCCCAGGACATCCTGCAGGCCTCTTCCATCCAGCTTGGCCTGCACTAGCTCCCGGAAGGTGGCCTCTCCCTCGCCACGAACTATGTAGTCTATGAGATTGGCCTCCGGGCTTTTCCCTATCTCCTCTGCCGCCAGAGTGGGATGATATCCTCCGAAGACCGTCTCCGCTCCCGCCTCTTTGGCGATGCTTGCCAGAGCCAGGGCCTCCTGATACTGAAAGCTCATGGCGGTCAGGCCCACCAGATCGTAGCCGGGAACAAGTTTCTCCACATAATCGCGGTAGCCCTTCAGGCCGTGGATATCCGCCACATGAACTGTGCATAGATCATCCACATGGGCCGCCAGCGAGGCCAGCCCCAGATTGGGAAGGCGTGCAATGCGGTCAAAATCGAGCTGGACTATGGGGGAGGAGAGCAGCAATACCTTCATCCGGCTTCGTCCTCCCAACCGGGCCTGGCATTGAGCCTAATTCTCGCTCACCTTCAAGAGCCTTGGACCGGCATTCCAGTCGAACTTGTTGGCCCGGCTGATGTAGGCAAAAACCTCCTTCACCCCAGCCCAGCCACCGTAGCGATAGGCATTGGACCAGACCCGCCCCGAGGTTCGCAGGGGGGTGCTCCAGGGATAGACCTGCCTGAGAGACCAGTCCAAAATTTTTGTGAACTCCTCCGGCCTGATCTGAGGATGATTCCAAACCATGTGCTTGCCGTCGTAGTGATGATAATCATGATCCCAGATGCCGAACTTCTCCTCGATCTCCGTCCACATCGGGGTCTGGGGCAGAGGGGTGATCACACAGATCTGGGTTATATCCAGCTTCAGAGCGGCCAGCTTCTTAATATCTTCCCGCAAGGACTCCTTGCTATCTTCCTCAAAGCCTATCATGTAGTATCCCACGGTTCCCAGCCCCCGCTCCTGCAACATGCGTAGCGTCTCCAGAATATCCTCGGTGCCTTCCTTTTTCTTCATGTCGTCCAGGCGCTCCTGGTGCAGGTTCTCGATACCTATAGCCGCTCCGCCGAAGCCAGCCACCTTGCGGCCATTCTTTTTTCTCATGTCCGCCCAGTCGTTGATCTTCTTTCGCAGATAGTCGGCCCGGGCCATGCATCCCCAGACCATCTCGTATTTGTCCAGAAGCTCGACTACCTGGTCGGCATGCTTTCGGTTGCATCCGAAGTTCTCGTCCTCGATAAGGACCACATTGATGCCCTGCTCTTTGTAGTAGGCCAGCACCCTCTCGATGCTTTCAAGGGAGATGATGTTGGGCTTATTGCAGAAGACGGGGGTCTGGCAGAACTTGCAGCCCACCGGACAGCCCCGGGTGGTGAACATCACCCCGTAGATGTTCAGCTTGATATTGAAGGGGGTATTGAGATACTCGATCAGGGGAGGATGGATGATGTCCTTGATAGTTCTTCCGAAATAAGGAGCCAGCTCCCTCTCCGAGTAGCCCACGAAGATGCGATCGAACCTGTCCTGAACGGCAGTGGTCAGAGCGCCGTAGTTGCCGGCCCAGACCTCTCCCGCTCCCGCCGCCCGCGCTGCCTCCGCCATCTCCAAGGCCTCATGGGTCTCACTGAGGTAGAACGAGAGTCCGACCACATCCCATCCCTCTTCTAGCTTCTTCTGGTACTCCTCCCAGGTGGGAAACTCCAGTATCTCCAGCTCGGGGATGTTCTGCTTGAGAAAACGAAGGCCGAAGGACTGGATTCGGGGCCAGTAAAACCTGAACCATGACCTGGTATTGGCTCCGATGTAGTCGTAAGGCTCGGAGCTGTTTCTGTAAACTGTGGTAAAGAGAACCCTGGGGGTCATAAAGGCATTCTCCTCCTCCCATAGAAGATTAAGCTTGCGATTATGCGTAGCCGTCCGGGGGAGGATAACGGCTCTGCTTCTCCTTTTCCAGTGCCATATCCGTCTCCCTTCTGTCCATCTCCTTTTGCACCGTCTGGAAGACCTCGGATACCCCGGCATACTTTCCGGCAAACCATCCGCAGGCAAAGGCCTCCGCCAGCTCCGGCCGGTCGATCTGGAACTCCTCCGCCAGCCTCACGATCCACTCCGTCGGCCCACTGGACTCGGAGAATGAGGCTCGCACCATCCGGGCGATCTCATCGGCACGTTCCTTGGTTATGCCCAGCAGCTGGTAAAGGGTTATCTTTGTCTCTCTTTCCTCGTGGCTCATAAAGACCTTCTGATGCAGCTAAAATCGATTTAATCATTGAGTTATGCTTTTTGCGTCGCATTCTTTGCTTTGATCCCCGGCCCGGGCCAGAAGGTTCTGATAGGCCTGGCCGGCCAGCTCTCCCACATCAATGCCCATCTCCCGGGCCAAAAGCAGGACCACAGCGTCCAGTTCCACCAGTTTTTTCAGGGAATCCTGCTTTTCGTTGGCGGCTGCTATGACCTCTTTTCGGCTCATGCCCGTATGAGAGGTGATGAGCCTGATTCCCTGATCCAGTATGCCCTCCTCGGTAGAGGGCTTGAATCCCAGGGGAACCTCTACTGCAGCCGGATCGAAGAGAGCATCGACCATCTGCTCATCCATCTTTACCATGCCCTCTGCTTCTGCTTCCCTCAAAAGAGATCTCACCTTCTCCGGCGGCCCCCATTTAAGGTCCAGGGAGAGTGCAAATATGAAATCGCTGATCTTCAAACTGCTCTTGCCCCGCTTCTTGAAGGGCGTGGCCACCAGAATGGCTTTCTCAGGGTCCAAGCAAACACCTATGACCGCTTATTTTGCATAACAGATATAAACTAGCCTGTAAGAAGCAGAAGGTTATTTATTCCTTTGGGAGAGAACTCAAAACGGTAAACGAAAGTGGGATAGCAACTATAGCAAAATCCGGATCGTGCCAGCAGTGTGGTGTTTGATGAGGCCAATATACCCAATTGTTATTCTGTTCCTGCTTGCTGCAGTCAGCTCTGCCCAGCTGTCTCCAGACAAAGATAGGTTCGATGTGGTGCTCCATCCCGGCGACCTGGTGGAGAGGACTCTTAAGGTGACCAATACCGGGGACTCCACCATCCATGAGATCTCCAAGACGGAGATGAGCGGGACCGCCAAAGGCTATATCTTCCTGGATATGCCCGATGAAGAGCCGCTTGCTCCCGGAGATGAAACTGAGATCAAGATCTTTTTTGTTTTGCCGCCGGAGATCGAGCCGGGAACTTATACCGGATTTCTATACCTGCTGGACAGTGCACCGCCTTCTCTTCCCATAAGAATCGAATTCGATTTGACGGCCATCGCCCAGGAGAGCTACGGGATGAGCATGACCATAAACGATGCCAAGTCAGCGGACATCTCTGCCGGAGCCGAGGACATAGCGGAGTTCGATCTGGCGGTTAACAATCTGGGAGCTTTTCGTGATGTGGCCTCCATTGATTGCGGACCGCTTCCGGAAGGCTGGAGTGCCAGCCTCTTGGACGGGGAAAAGACCCTTGAGTTTCCCTATGACCTGGCGCTCGATCCGTCTGCTACTCACAGCATGAAACTGCACATAGAAACCACCAAGCCGGGACGCACGGAGAATCTCAACATCACCGCCACCTCTCTCGGCAACAGGTCGAAGAACTCCACCGTAGAGGCTAAAGTGAGCTTCGCCGTGGAGGTCCGGGGCTACAGTGTGGATATCAGAGTGCCGGAGACCCTGGTGGTCAATCGGACCTATAAAGGATCCTTCAGAATCCTCCTGGATGTGGAGGAAGAGGTGATGGTGGGAATAATCACGCCATCAGATCTCATGGTCATACCTTCCGCCCAGATTGTAAAGGTCAGCCCCAAGAGGCCCGGAATTGCCAATTTCACCATGCTGGCCTCGGGCGGCGGCGAATATCCGCTCATATTCAGGCTCATGGACTCCCACGGCATTCCCATGCCCGAGGAGACCGCCACAATAAATGTGGTCCAGCCGAAGGGCATGGCGGTGCTGACTGGAGACGACTTCCTCTACAGCACAATCGTCTCCGCCAGCCGCATGGGCAATGAAACAGTTGATTTTGATCTCGTCACCACTGAAAAGGGCAGGATACAAAGTGAGGAGCTGGAGAAGCTGCAGGAGTACTCCGAGGTTTTGATTCTGGGAAATGAATCCATAGTCTCAGATGAAATAGAAAGGAATCTCAATGACGCCGGCATAAAACGTATTGGGGGCGACAGCCTCTATGAGCAGTCCTGGGTTTATGCGGCTGATATCTGGATCAATGGAAGCGAGAGTGCGGTTCTGTGCGGCACCACTTCGCCAGACCTATTCCGGGCTTATCAAATAGCCCAATCCAAAGGCATGCCCATGGTGGTCTGCCAGGGCCAGGCCACAGAGAAAGCCAAGGCGGCAGTGGCAGAGATGGCCGGAAAAAATATCACCCTGAATAAGGCCCTCTATATAGGCGATATCGATATGAGATATCTCCAGCCCCTTATTGATGCAGGCATTGAAACCGAAGAGGTGAGAGCATGAAGCTGCAACATCCATTGCTATTCATATTGATCATATCCTGCATCGGGCAGGCCCTGTCAGACGATCATCTCCTGGAGAGGGGAATTAAGGGCGAGATCGAGGATGTGATCCTGATAGGAGCAGACGACTGGCACACCGCCATAGCTGCAACGCCTCTTGCCATATGGTCCGAGGAGAATGAGACCGTCAGGATTCCCCTATTGGTTCTTCCTCAAGAGGTCGAGGCCGGGGAGAGAAACGGATGGGTGGAGCAGTCCGATCTGGAGAGATATGGAGCGCCGGCCATATTGAGTGCATTTAAGAGCGCCAACATCAGCGCCATTACCATTCATGGGTCCGGGGATAAGGTAAAGGATCTGACCGAGTCGGCTCATAAAGACGGCCTCAAGGTTTATATCACCGCAGGCCTGGAGGTCCCTCTCTCTGCCGAGAAAGCCTCCTTGGAGGAACTATCAGAGCTGCCGCAAGCCATAGATGTCATGCTGGCTGAGGCCAGCCTTGATCTTCCCATAAGCAGCAACTCCGGAATCGACAGAAGCCTGCTTCAGGTCGCCAATCCCGATATAGGTGGAAATGCCACCCATTACTGCCCGGTCAACCAGGGGGCAAAGGACAGTCTCTACAATCACATCGAGACGCTGATCGACGACTACAAAGCAGACGGCGTGGTCCTTTACAATTTCGGATTTCAAGATGAGAATTACTGTTACTGCAATTTCTGCAAAGAGAAGTTCTATCAGGATACCGGTATAGACTTGAGCAAAGTTTATTCCAACAGCTACAACCTGGAGCGATGGAGGCAGTGGAAGCAGGACCAGGTCATGGAAATCGTAAACTATGCTCGCAATATTACCACCGATCTCGGCCCGGTCAAACTGGCAGCCGCCCTGGATAAACCCTTGGACCGGGTTCAGGGCTATAACTTCGCCCGGATATCCCAGGCAGCGGACTTCATGGTGATCTCTCCGCTCTCCGCTCAGGAGGTGGGTGAGGTCTGCCTTCTCAGCGAAAAGCCGGTTTATGTCCGACTGAGCGACGATTACCTCGCCTATATTCTATCCACCCAGAATGTGGAGGGTGCGGTAAGATATGTGGAGGACCTGAATAGCTTCGGAGCATACGGCCTGGCCTTTGAGTTTGATGTGGTCCACACCCCATTCTGGGCGGAGCTGGAGCCGCCATCGCCGGCAGCCAACTGGCTGCTGGGACAGATGGGCGGAGAGAGCCTGGCCATAGGCAATGTCTCCTGGAAATATGACCGGAAGCTACAGGCCAACAATAGCTACGATCTGGCGGAGAAGATCAGCCGGCGCTGGAAGAGCGCCCCGGGAGCGGTGATCATAGGCGAGAATTATAGCGCCGCTCTAACTGCCGCGCCCATTGCCTCTTATCTCAACTGGCCCGTTCTGTATGTAGGCGAGCAGATGCCTGTCGAGACCGAGGCGGCTTTGCAGCGTCTGGGGGCCAGAAATGCAGCCCTGGCCGGGCATATCTCGGCTCAGGTCAAAGAGAACTTGAGCCGGATGAATATCACCTGGCAGGATGCATCAGAGAGAATGCTCATCGAGGAGATGAGACGGAGAGGCGAGAGCCCGGATATGGTGGTTTATGCCAACTCCCGAGACCTCTCTCTGCTCCTGCCCCAGTCCCGTCCGTCGGTTAAAAGGACGTTTGCAGAGGATCTGCTGGTGAGAATGGAATTGAGCCCCAGCCAGCTTCCGGCGGAGGAGATAGGCCAGATCGTCAGGCTCAATATCACCCTCAGCAACACCGGAAAAGAGAGGCTCCTCGGTGTGAGGCTGCTGGATTCCTTCCCCATGGGCCGCCTCATAAAATGGCCCCGAGCGGATGCTGGCCAGGTCAATATCACCGATCCTTACAGCGGACAGCCCTCCGATGCGGTGAATTCCTTCCTCAATGGCTCCCTGCTTCGCTGGAGCATAAATCGCCTTGAGCCAGGTCAGTCATCAAGTCTGAATGTGGATGTTGAGCTGCTCTATCCCATGGACAGCGGCTGGGAGGAGGGACTGGACCGGGGGGCCACTGTAGCCTACGATGGATACTCCTACAATCATACTTTGAGGAACCTGGACGATCCTCCCGCCATAAATCTGACCTATCCCGTATGGATCTATTCCGGCAGGACCAACATCTCCTGGAGTCTGGACCGAGAGGCGGCTTATACCGCCATCAATCTCTACAGCCCGGACCGGGGCAGCGGCAGGCTGGAGATCACTGATATGGAGCCGGATAAGCTCTATGATGTGCAGGTGCAGATGCTCACCCCTGGAAGATGGACATTTAATATCGAGGCAGGAGATGGTGCTGTCCGCAAAACCAAGAACTACACCGTAGAGGTTCTATCCAACACCCCGGCATTGAATATCACTGCTTTCAGCCATACCAAGGTGCCTCGCCTATCCCTGCTGGCGCCAGCCGCAGCGGCAGCTCGCCGGGCAGCTCTCCTGGATGTGGCCAGAGACCCGCAGCAGATCGATCCCTCTGCCGAGGAGGAGGCGCTGAATCAGAAGGTCGAGGATCTGGAGATCTCTCCCCGCTATCTGATGGTGGTGGGAGACCCAGGCTCTATGCCATTGATATCCACCGGCCTGACCCAGAAGGTTGACGAAGTCATGGAGTACGAGATATTCCGGGATTATCAGCTCTTCCTGGACGAGGGCAACTACAGCAAGGTGGCGGTGGGAAGGATTATGGCTTTCTCGGTTTATGATGCATCCCAGCTTCTGGCCAGAACCCTGGCCTACGATCAGCTGAACGGCTCCTGGAAGAATAGTGCTCTGGTCATCTCTTCGCCTCCTCTCTCCTTCCCCCAGTCGCCCATAGCCATGAGAATCAGGGATTATTTGAGAGATGCCGGACTGGAGGTCAAAGATCTGCGCTACGAGGAAGCCACCTACCAGCAGGCTGTCTCCCAGATGAACAACGGCCAGAACATAGTCACCTTCAACAATCACGGCTCTGAAGACCAGTGGGGGCTATCGGATTGGTCGATGATGGACTCTACACTCACCGCAGGCCATGTAAAAGACCTGGTATTATCTCCCCAGACCACCACAACCGATGCCTGTGTTACTGCGAATCTGAAAGGATATTATATCAATGTGACCGGAACCAGGATGTACATACCTCTCAAGCTGGAGGATTCCATTGCCCTTTCCTTTATCCGGGCCGGGGCGGTAAATTATATTGGTGAGTCCAGCCTCTCCTGGATCTTCCTCTCCGAGGACTTCATTAAGAGATTTTATCAATCTCTGGTTTATGAGAATGCCACGGTGGGAGAAGCGGTGCTTGATGCCGATAACCTCTACCGCCTCAAGTTTCAGGGAGCAGAGAACATTAAAGAGATATCGGACTACGATGAGCCCCTGCCGGAGTGGGATGAATCCATCTCTGAGATGCTCAATCAGACCGCTTACATGGATATGATGCTGGGCGACCCCAGCTTCCGGCCTTATCTGCCCCGGTCGCCTGCTCTCCCCTACCGCATCAATACCTTGCCCTCCAATGCAACCATAGACAACGCCAGTTCAGTCGAGACATCCATAACTCCTGAAAACGAGAGCGCTACCGACTGGGTATACTGGATTGAGACCGATAGCATCGGAGGCTCACTGAATCTCAATGCCCCTCCGGCGATCATAGGCGAGGCTCTTCTTCCTAAAGACGCAGACAAGGTGGTGGTCAAGGAGGATGGACTGACCGTCTGGCATGACGAATATGTCATTGGTGACGAAAAGAAGGTTATGTGGCCTGTGATTCGGCCCAGGCTGGGCGAGGAGAGGAGATTTTCAATTGAGTATATGATCATCCCCGGCCAGGTCCAGAAGATCAACATCACTGCTGGCTGGAATGCTGTGTCCGTTTATCTCCGGCCCAATGATCCAAAGGCATCAAAGTACCTGTCCAATAAGCCCTATCGCAGCATATTCACCATAGCCGGCCAGGGCTGGGATTTCAATATGAAGGATGGAGAACTGGTAAATGTGACCAGCTTTTATCCCGGTGAGGGGCTGCTCATAGACAGCTCCGAAAACTTCACCCTGGAGATAGCGGGAAAGCCGGTGGACCTCCCCTATCGCCTGGATCTGCATCCCGGCTGGAATATGGTGGGCCTTCCAGTGAACCAGACCGTAGCCCTGGAGAACATCACCGTCAATGTCAAGCATAAGAGATACAGCTATCCTGAGGCGGTAAATGAGGGAATGGTCTCAGCCTTCGTCTGGAAGTATGATCCTTCCGGCTGGACCCATCTGGGGGAGAACGAGACCCTTATGCCGGGGATGGCCTACCTCTTCGAGGCCATGGACGATGCCAAACTGGAGTTCCGCTGAGAATCCGGAAGCTCCTTTTATCTTTTTTTCGGGAACTGCGAAACCATTTCCCAATGATCAGAAGAAGGATCTATAATCAATTCTTCCTGTGCAATCAATTCTTCCTGTGCAATCAATTCTTCCTGTGCAATCAATTCTTCCTGTGCAATCA
>CALMJN010000382.1 GCA_937864385.1 uncultured Methanosarcinales archaeon
TGGATATTATAAGTAGTATTAATATCACAATATTGAAAGGGCAAATTTTCCCTGAGTTCGTCGATCTGTCAAAGAAATATCATTTGCTAGCTATGGATTCTGCCCATCTTGCAGTTATGAGACGAAACGGTCTGACGAATCTGGCGACCAACGACGCCGATTTTAGCAGAGTAGCAGAATTGAAGATATGGAAGCCTTGAATGAATCTGCACACAAATGACTCCTTGCAGGTAGACCTCTACTCCGTCTATTATCTCCAAAAGACATGGTCAAATTCAATTCAAAAATGCCTTAATTAGGCAACGATATCTCCGGCCATCTACTAAATTTGCAGCAGGTCCGGGCAGATCACTCAGCCCCACGCCGCCCTCATTCACCATCTCCCGCGCCCCCAAGCGAGTGGCGGTGCCAAGAGCCGCCAGCCGGGGGCCCGCCGGGCAGGCGAGGCCGGGAAGGCGAGGGCCCGCATGCTTCCCGATGGCCAAATGGGCCTGCAAGAATATCTTTAATTATCTCCATATTTTCATCGGACAATCCCAGAAACTGAGGCAGAATTCCCCCAATTGATTGCTGCCTGCGGCCCCGATCCCAGGCTCGATCGTCGCATGGCCTCCGTGTCCTGGCAGGGAGCATGCTCGAAGCCGTATCCGCTTAGATGAGGCCCTCAACTAAATAATGCCCTTCGCCCTTAGAGCTGACTTCATCTCAGACACATCGGACTTCAATTCAATAATGTCGCTCTTGTCCAGAACCTTGTCCATCTTATCGTTTAGGCTCCGGTTCATGTCCTTGATCTCAAGAAGGGTTTCATCCTGTTTGCCGAGCATTTGGTCTTGCTTGCTCAGCATTTGTTTCTGCGTGCCACAAATCGAAATAAGGATATCTCTCATGTCTTTCAGCACGCCAATTCCTTCATCCAGGCGAGAATCCGTCTCCCCTGTTCCTACAAGTTTATAGAAGCTGCCAAATTCCCCATAGGGCTGTGAATATATTTTTTCAATAGAAGTGACTTGGATTAAGGTGTTCTTTATGTCTATAGATCCCTCGAATAATTTCATCTTTTCTTCATCGCCCTCTGCGATGATTCGAACTCTTCCATCGCTCAGGTTCTCGATTATCCCTTTTATTCCCAAGCCATTGGCTAACTGGATAACTCTAGCCCTATAGCCCACCCTTTGGACTTTGCCTGAGATATATGCAGTGAGCCGCTTCATCGGATACACTTCTTTTCTTTTTGTATTTGGCTTTTACTATCATATTACTGGTTGTCCTTCCTGCGTGCCCGCTTGCGTTCATCCGCGCCCCCAGGCTATTTGGCGCTGCTAAGGAGCCCGCAAGCCGGGACTGACGGGCGGCCACCAGAGCCTCGTGTCTGTACCCGGAACGCCGCCCGCCACCTGGGAAGTGAGCGACGTGCCACGCGGGACGGTACACCACCACACGTTCCGCTCGAAGGTCATCGGCGACGAGCGCGACTACTACGTCTACACGCCGGCCGGCTACGAGGAGGGCAAGGAGGCCTACCCGGTCCTCTATCTCCTGCACGGCCTCACCGACGAGGCGAGCGGTTGGGTGACAGCCGGCCGGGCGAACGTCATCCTGGACAACCTCATCGCCCAGGGCAAGGCGAAGCCGATGGTCATCGTGATGCCCAACGGCTACGGGCTGCCGAACCCGTCGGGCGACCTCGGCGCGATGTT
>CALMJN010000383.1 GCA_937864385.1 uncultured Methanosarcinales archaeon
CATTCCCGTGGGCCGCTCATGAGGGATGGATTCCAGCCGAATCAATCCGTTACGGACGGCAGGGACATCATAACCCGTGGCCCAGTCCTTGGCTACGTTCTCCCGGCGAAAGTCATATTCTCCGGCTTTGAAGGCCTGCAGGGAGACCGGCACGTTGGCGCCCTGCAGAGGCGTGTCCCCGAGGATGGCGACACGCACGCCCAGGTCCCACTCATCCGTCGTGGACTTCACGCCCTGCTGGCCGCGTACGCGCTGGCGGGACAGGCCGGCGAGCGAAGCCGGCTCAACCTTAATTCCGCCCTTAAACCTCTCGCCTATGCGCTCATAGTAGCTGAGCATTTGCTCCTCCACGCTCGGCCTTACCTTCTTCAAAGCCTCCCGGTAGTGTCTCATCTCCACCCGGTCCAGCCCTTCCCGCAGAGCAAGCATGGCCGCCTCCCGGCAGAGGTTGTCTAAATCTGAGCCCACATAGCCATCGGTCAATTCCGCCAGCTCCTCCAGGTTGACATCCTCCGCTTTGGGCATGGCTGCGGCATGGATCTTGAGGATCTCATGCCGGCCCAGCTTGTCCGGCGGGCCCACCAGGAGCATGCGATCGAACCGGCCCGACCGCAGAAGCGCCGGGTCCAGGATATCCGGCCGGTTGGTGGCAGCTATAACCACCACGTCCTTGAGAGCCTCCAGGCCGTCCAGCTCGGACAGTAGCTGGTTTACCACCCGCTCCATGACATGGCTGCCCTCGTCCGTTCCCCTCATGGGGGCGATGGAGTCCAGCTCATCGAAGAATATGATGGCCGGCGAGACCTGCCTGGCTTTCCTGAATATCTCCCTTATGGCTTTTTCCGACTCGCCCATCCACTTGGAGAGCATCTGATGGCCCCGCACGCTGATGAAATTAGCTGCCGTCTCATTGGCCACCGCCTGGGCGATCATGGTCTTTCCCGTGCCCGGCGGGCCGTAGAGCAGGATGCCCTTGGGGGGGCGCACTCCCATCTGCCGGAACTTCTCCGGCTGCTTTAAAGGCCACTCTATGGCCTCAATCAGCTCCTGCTTGAGAGAGCCCAGGCCGCCGAGGTCGCTCCAGCTCACCGCCGGCAGCTCCACCAGCACCTCTCTCATGCTGGAGGGCTCTATCTCCTTGAGGGCCTCCTCAAAGTCCTCCCTTCGAACCTGCATCTGCTCCATGATCCCGGGAGGGATCTCGTCCTCGGTGGTTAGGTCGGGCATATAGCGGCGCAGGGCCCTCATGGCCGCCTCTTTACACAGCGCATTGACGTCCGCCCCCACGAAGCCGTGCATCCGGTCCGCCAGGCTCTCCAGGTTAATGTCATCGGCGAGGGGCATATTCTGCACATGGATCTGGAGGATCTCAATTCTATCGGAGCGGTCCGGCACGCCGATCTCAATCTCCCGGTCGAAGCGGCCCGGCCGGCGCAAGGCCGGATCTATGGCCTCCTCCCGGTTGGTGGCTCCTATGACCACCACCGCACCCCGCTCCTTGAGGCCGTCCATCATGGCCAGGAGCTGGGCCACCACCCGGCGCTCCACCTCGCCGGTGACCTCTCCTCTCTTGGGAGCGATGGAGTCGATCTCGTCTATGAAAATGATAGAAGGGGCGGCCTTCTGGGCATCATCGAATATCTCCCGCAGCCGCTGCTCGCTCTCGCCGTAATACTTGGACATGATCTCCGGCCCGGCTATGGAGAAGAAGTTGGCGCCGCTCTCATTTGCAACTGCTTTGGCTATGAGGGTCTTTCCCGTGCCCGGCGGGCCGTAGAGCAGCACCCCTTTCGGCGGCTCAATGCCCAGCTTCTGGAAGACCTCGGGATGCTTCATGGGCAGCTCTATCATCTCCCGCACCCGCTGCACCTCGCTCCTCAGGCCGCCCACATTCTCATAGGTGGTGCCGGTGGCTTTCACCGAGCCGACGCTCTTGACCGGCTTTTCCAGGAGCACAATATCCGTCTTCTCGCAGATGACCACCACATCAGCGGGATGGGTCTCGGTGACCACCAGGGGCACCGCCTCCATCCTTCCCATGAAGGGATGGGCCCCGGAGCTCATGATGGGCAGGATGTCGCCGGCAACTACCGGCCTCTTCAGGGTCTGGCGGCGGATCATGTCTGCCGCATCATCTCCATAGTGCATATTGGACCCCGAAGGCGGGGCCAGGATGATCTTCTGGGCGTCGGCGAACTTGGCCTTGCGGATCTTGACCCGGTCGCCTATGCCCACACCGGCGTTCTGGCGGATGAAGCCGTCTATCCTGATGTAGTCCTGGGACCAGTCCTGCCGGTCCGCCCTCCAGACCTTGGCTGCGGTCATCCTCTTGCCCTCGATCTCAATGATGTCGCCGGGCGATAGGCGCAATGTCAGCAGCGCATTGGGGTCCAGGCGGGCTATGCCCCGGGCGGAGTCATTGGGATAGGCCTTGGCCACCTTGAGGTGAATATCTTTCACTTCCCACACAATCTGGGTTTATTTTGCGGCAAGCGATATAAATTTATCCGAAGCCGGTTGCGGTTTTAAGGTATTTTTATGGCAGGCAGGAACCAGCTCATCCCCTTTCCAAGGGAGGGCTTCCTATCACATCATCCACAATATCGACGTCCTTCAGGCGTCCGATACCGCCCAGAAGACCTCCAGCGCTATCACTATGGCCGATGCTTTTGGTAACGGTCTGGAGATCGCTGCTGCGGTCAGGAAGTCCGCCATCTTTCGGGCGGGACCCCGCTCGGGCGCGATTGCACCTTTGGCGTCCAGGTAGTGGGTCAGGTCGATCACGTACATGGACTGGAGTGTCTCTGGGGGCAACAGCTAGAGGGTGTCCGCGC
>CALMJN010000384.1 GCA_937864385.1 uncultured Methanosarcinales archaeon
AGATACGGTCTATATCGTCCTCTGGTGAGGGCAATAATGCAGATCGATCCTCTCTAAGGATCAATCCAGGTTCCAGCCTCTTTCTTCATGGCGCTCTTCAATTGCTCGACATTGGTTATCAGAGCGGATCGACCTGTGGCCTCTGCAAAGATGGCCGATGCCTCCACCTTCGGCCCCATCGATCCGGGCGGGAACTCTCCTTCAGCCAGAAGCCTCCTGGCTACCGAGGCCCGCATCCTGCCGATTCGCCTCTCTGACTTGGTAGCAAAGCCGGTCGAGACATGGGGCACATCGGTCAGGATGACAAACCTCTCCGCCCCGATGGCCACCGCCAGCTTGCAGGCGGTCAGATCCTTATCAATCACCGCCTCTATGCCCCGGAGGATGCCCTTCTCATCTCTTGCCACCGGCACCCCTCCCCCGCCTCCGGCGATTATCAGATGTCCGTGGCTTACAGCATCTTTTATGGTGTGAAGCTCGACAATCTCCTGGGGCCTGGGGGATGGAACCACCCTCCGCCATCCCCTGCCCGGCGACTCCATCATTTTCCACCCCTGACTTCTGATCAGCTCATCCGCCGCCTCCCGGGAATAAAAGGGACCGACGGGCTTGGTGGGATTGGCAAATCCGGGATCATCGGGATCTACAAGGACCTGCGTCAAAAAAGCCGCCACTTCTCTCTCCGGGATCTCGCTACGGAGCGACCGGGAGAGAAGGTAGCCGATGCTCCCTTGGGTCTCGGCAACCATGATGTCCAGAGTCTCCGGAGGTATCCTGTCCTTTGTGGCTTCAATCCGGAGCAGTATCATCCCCACCTGAGGGCCATTGCCGTGAACCAGCACCATTCCCTCTTCTTCGGCCATGAGGAGGCGTACTGACTGGGCAAAAGCGGCTGCTGTCTCTTCCTGAGAAGAGGGACTTCTGGGATCAAGGAGAAGGGCGTTGCCTCCAAAGGCAAGAACTGTGGGACCGGCCAGGGTTTCAATCCTCCATCGCAGCCTTTCGATTCAATCTAGCCTCCCAGCGAATGCTCTGCATCCGACCTCATGCCCGAGATGAACTCCTCGATCTTCTCCCTCAAAAGTGGCCGGCCCATGTCCACCAGATCATATGGCACATAAGTGGATGGCTTGTCGATCTTTATGAGCCGGCGCAGGTCAATTGGCGAGGCAATGACCACTGAGTCGCAATCAGCCCGATTTATGGTCTCCTCAAGCTCTCTGATCTGCTCCGGATAGTATCCCATGGCCGGCAGGACCTGTCCAATGTGTCTGAACTTCGAGAATAACTCCTTCAGGGACCCCACTGCATAGGGTCTGGGATCTATGATCTCCGAGGCCTCGTGCATCCTGGCCGCCACCTCTCCGGCTCCATAGGCCATCTCTCCATGAGTTATGGTGGGACCATCCTCGATCACCAGCACCCTCTTATGCCTGATTATCTCCGGGTCCTCTGCCCGGACAGCCGAGCCGGCCACAACCACCGATGCCTTTGGATTCAGCCTTGCGGCATTGGCCTCTATCGATATGATGTCCTCTTCTGCCGCGCTGTTTGCCTTGTTGATCACAATGAGATCCGCGGCTCGGAAGTTCGTCTCTCCGGGATAGTAGAGTATCTCATGCCCTGGCCGCAGAGCATCGGCTACTGTTATCCACAGATCTGGCTTGAAGAATGGAGTGTCGTTGTTGCCTCCATCCCAGACTATCACATCAGCCTCTTCCTCTGCCCTATCCAGTATGGCCTGATAGTCCACTCCCGCATAGACCACCGTCCCTTTGCTGATGTGCCTCTCGTACTCTTCCCTCTCCTCGATGGTCAGATTTGCTTCGTCCAGCTCCGCCCGGGATGAGAACCTTTGAACCGCCTCGTCAACCAGGTTTCCATAAGGCATGGGATGCCTCACAACCACAGCCTTGAGACCTTCTCTGCGGATGACATCGGCAATGTATCTCACAACCTGGCTCTTTCCTGCCCCCGTTCTCACTGCGCAGACGGCTATCACCTTCTTCTTCGACTTTAGCATGGTATTCCAGCCGCCCAAAAAGCCGAAGTCAGCGCCTATGGCAAGAACTCTTTCCGCCATATCCATTACATCCTGGTGGTGCAGGTCGCTGTAGGAGAGAATGCATCTGTCTACCCGGTAATTCACAATTATATCCTCGAGGGTCTCCTCCGGCCAGATGGGAAGGCCAGAAGGATAGAGGATGCCGCATAGCTCCGGAGGATAAATGCGCCAGGCTATCTGGGGGATCTGAGCTGCGGTGAAACCCACCACCTCGAACTGTGGCCGGCTCCGGAAGAAGACATTGAAGTTATGAAAATCCCTGCCTGCCGCTCCCAGGATCAGGATCCGCTCTCTCTTAATACCAGCCAAATCCAATTAGAGCCCTCCATCATTAGTTGAAAGCCAATTGCTGCCATAAAATGGCATGATACTAAATAGTATCAGCCTGGAATAATCATATAGGTTTTCCCTATGAATAAGCATAAACTTTTCCTGAATGGGGAATGGTTGGACTCAGCCTCTGGCGAGACTTTTGAGGACATTAACCCGGCAACGCTCGAGCCGATCGGACTGTTTCAGAAGGCCTCTATGGATGATGTGAATCATGCCGTAGACAGCGCAGAAGAGGCATTTGACTCCTGGAGAACAACGCCGCCGCCCCAAAGGGCCAAGATACTCTATCGCGCCGCCAGACTGCTTGAAGAGCGGAAAGAGGAGCTGGCGCGACTCTTGACCATGGAGAACGGAAAAGTCCTCCCGGAGGCCAGAGGTGATGTCCAGGAAGCCATAGATATGGCATACTATGCAGCAGGCGAAGGAAGAAGGCTCTTCGGAGAGACCACTCCCTCCGAGCTTCCAAACAAATTTTGCATGACAGTTCGCCGTCCCATAGGAGTGGTGGGATTGATTACTCCTTTCAACTTTCCCCTGGCAATACCTGCCTGGAAGATCATGCCTGCTCTGATCTCTGGAAACACAGTGGTGCTCAAGCCCTCCAGCGATACGCCGCTTCTGGCAGTTGAGCTGATCAAGATCCTGAGCCATGCCGGAGTTCCCGGAGGGGTCATAAACCTTGTGACCGGCGTTGGAAGTGAAGCGGGAGCCGCTCTGGTTAAAAGCAGAAAGGTGAAAGCCATATCTTTTACAGGGTCACTTGAGACCGGCAAGTGGATACTATCCGAATCCGGCAAGGACATGAAGAGGGTCTCATTGGAGCTGGGAGGCAAGAACCCCATTATCGTCATGGACGACGCCAAAATTGATCTGGCTGTGGATGGAGTGCTCTGGGGTGCTTTCGGCACGACCGGACAGCGATGCACTGCAGCCAGCCGGGTCATAGTGGAGGGGAAGATCCTCCCAGAGTTCCAGAGAAAGCTCGTCCTGAGGGCCAAGGGGCTGAAGGCGGGCAGCGGCCTTGATGAGAGCGTTGATATGGGGCCGCTCATAATCGGCCAGCAGCTGGCAAAAGTGGAGAGGTATGTGCAGATTGGAGCGGATGAGGGTGCAAGACAGGTCTATGGCGGCAGCCGCATCAATCCCCTTCCGGGATATTTCTTTCTGCCTACCATATTCACAGACGTGACCGCAGATATGAGGATAGCCCAGGAGGAGATATTCGGGCCTGTGCTCTCATTGATCCGGGCGGAAGATCTGTCGCAGGCCATCGAGATAGCCAACTCTGTTGCATATGGGCTCTCTTCTTCCATTTACACTGAAAATATCAAGAATGCTTTTCAGGCTATAGAGCGGCTGGATGCAGGCATCACCTATGTCAATGCCCCTACAATTGGAGCGGAGATTCACCTGCCCTTTGGCGGGGTTAAGGCTACAGGCAACGGAGCAAGAGAAGCAGGCACAACGGCGATAGATGAGTTCACCGATCTGAAGACGGTCTATTTCGATTACAGCGACAGGCTGCAAAAGGCTCAGATAGACACGCAAAATTGATGTAATCGATCAATGAATCTCTGATCAAGGAATCTGATTACTCATGGATCGACAGTTCAAGGCAAGGAGGACAGATGAGGAAAATTGGGGACTCGATCGCAATGAAAGGCATTGCCTCTGCTGCCAGATACCTTGATGATTATGATGAGGTGGCGTAATGTATATCCCCGTAATCCTGGGAACAGCCAGAGAGGGCCGTCAGTCGGAGAAGGCGGCCCGGTTCATGCTGCAAAAGGCCCTTGAGGCGGGCCTGGAGAGCGAGATCATCGACGTGCGGGACTATCGCCTGCCGGCCACGGACAACAGCAAAAAAAGCCCCCAGGCAATACAGCTGGCCGAAAAGGTAGAGCGGATGGACGGGCTGATCATAGTCTCCCCCGAGTACAATCACGGCTACCCCGGTGAGCTGAAGATGATGCTGGATATGCTCTTCTCCGAGTATGCCCATAAGCCGGTGGGCATCTGCGGCGTATCTTCCGGAGCCTGGGGAGGAGTGCGCATGACAGAGCAGCTTCGTCTGGTCTGCCTGGCGGCCCATATGGTTCCCACCGGGGAGGCGGTTCACTTTCCCAGGATTCAGGAGCTCTTCGATGATCAGGGCCAGCTTCTGGGAAAATCGCAGCACGGCCAGGCCAGGAGGCTGCTAGAGGAGCTGATCTGGTATGCCCGGGCATTAAAGGCTGAAAGAGAGCCGCAAATTGACTGATCGTAATTGACTGATCGTAGTCGGCTGATCGTAATTGGCTGCTTTCGGAGAGATCCGGGGCTTTTCTGGAGCAGCAAAAAGAAGACCAGAGAAACTGATTATGAATTTAATGGGGGTCTCATGGCCTCCACCTCCAGGCGCATCATCTGCACATGGGCCTGGCCATGGTCATCCAGAGGATGATCTTTCAGATATCCTCCTGCCACCTCCCTAACGAAATCGTCCTGCAGCTTGGTCGGCAGCCTTTCGGTATAGGGCAGCCAGGTATTCCTGATGATGCCCTCCAGTCCTGCCTGGCCCTGATGGACCATATCCTTGGCCACCAGCTCCACCCGCAGGGGTGAGAGGCCGGCCATCTCCAGCCAGATCCGGTACTCCTCCGGGCCGTAGAAATGGTAGGGGAATGAAAATCCGGAAAAGTAGGGCTTCCAGGGGTCCTTGGCCGCCGCCCTATCGGTGTAATAAAATAGCTTTTCCGCATTGCCCCTGCCGCCGCACTGCATCAGAAAGCGGCCGCCCGGAACCAGGCTATGCCGCACTCCTTCCAGCACGGGAATATGATCTTCTATCCAGTGCAGGCAGGCGAAGGATACCACCAGGTCGAACTCTTCCCGGAAATGCAATCGAGATGCATCTGCCACCTGGAATCCCAGGTTGGGGATAGCCGCATACTCCCGACAGGCAAAGCCGATCATGTCCGGGGAGAGGTCCACTCCCAGCGCCCGGCCATCCGGGACAAGTCTGGCCAGATATGCAGTGATCCTGCCATCCCCGCATCCTATATCCAGGATGCTCTCGTCTCCTTTTATCTTCAAGCCCTCGATCAGAGCCATAGCCCAGCCGAACTGGGCGGATGCGCTCCTCTGATAGTCCTCCGGGTCCCAATTATGCATCTTAAATGCCACCTTCCTAGAAATCCCCTAGAAATCCCTGCCGCCCTTCCGCCTTTGATCCATCTGCAGCCTCTTATCGGATTTTTCAGTTGAATGTGATGCTAATGCCGCTCAGTCAAGGAAGAAGAAGAGTTCTTCTCTTCCTTGAACTTGATCAGGGCAGTGAGAAGATCATTATAGGGTGTGGGCAGACCATACTCCCGACCATACCTGGATATGGCCCCATTCAGAGCATCAATCTCCGTCTTTCTGCCCGCCAGTATATCCTGGAGCATGCTGGCCCGGTGATCTACAGTGGGGGGAAGGAGCATCTCCAGAAGAAAATGGAAGTATTCCTCGCCATCCCTATAGGGAACCTCAATCCCTTTAGCCCGGATCACCAGAAAGATCTCCCGGATCACCTGCCTCATGATCTCTCTGGTCTCTGGTCTCTCCCCCAGCTTTCCGTAGGGCACCTCCAGCAGCGCTCCCAGAGGATTGAGAGAGCAGTTGTAGAGCACTTTGCCCCATATAGCGGCCCAGATCTCTTCTTTGCCCACAACACGGGTTGGTATGCCCGAATAGGAGAGATCCCTTTGAACTCTCTCCAGAAGGGTCCGGTTCACCGGCAGGAAGGGCTCGCCCAGCAAAACATCATCGGCATTGACCGTCACTCTGACCTGGCCGGGCTTTTTGACCTCCGATCCGAAGATGACCCGCGCTCCGACGGTGCGCTCTTCGCCCACCTGCTCCGCCACTGCCTCCCAGTTGTAGAGGCCGTTTTGCATGGAGATCATGATCCCCCCATCCTCAAGCAGAGGCGCGGCCTCGGTGGCCGAAGCGGAGGTGTCCTTTGACTTCACGCACAAGAGGATGACCGGAAACCTCTTTGCCTGCATCCGGTCGGAGAGGACCTCTACCTCCTCAGGGGGAACAAAGTGCTCTCCCCAGATTCCCCTGATCTGCAGCCCCCTCTCGGAGATAGCCCTAAAGTGCTCGCCCCTCCCTGCCAGAGTAACTGAGCCGCCGACCTTATGGAGAAATCCGCCCAAAACGCTGCCGATGGCCCCTGCGCCGTAGATGAGGTATTGCGGGTCCGGGCTTGTTTTCATAATCAGAAATTTGGCTCCTGGTCCCATAAGAGGCTTTCGACCTCAGAGATATGGCTGCAGTCGAATCCGTCATAAATTTAAATACAATAGAACTTATGAGTCAGCTGATGGATATCTAATCTAACAGATCTCCATCACCGGGAGAAGGAAGCGAAAAGACAAGAGGAAGCTTTCATGAGAATTCACTATCTTCAGCATGTACCGTTTGAAGACCTGGCCAACATGGAAAACTGGGCTTTTTCCCGCGGCCATTCCCTCAGCCGAACTCGACTATTTTCAGGAGAACGGCTTCCTCCCCCATCCAGCTTTGACTGGCTGATCATCATGGGCGGTCCCATGAACATCTATGAGGAGGAGAGATACGCCTGGCTGGCAGAGGAGAAGGAATTCATTAAGAAGGCGGTATACGGCGGGAAGATCGTTTTGGGCGTCTGCCTGGGGGCCCAGTTGATATCAAGCGTACTGGGTGGAATTGTCACAAAAAACAGATATCAGGAGATAGGCTGGTTTCCAGTCCGATTGACAGAGGAAGGCCAGGCCTCGCCAATATTTTCCGCTCTGCCGGATAGATTCCTTGCACTGCACTGGCATGGCGACACATTCTCCATCCCTCCGGGAGCCTCGCGGATGGCAGAGAGCGACGCCTGTCCCAATCAGGCCTTTATACTGGGGAAGGCCATCGGCCTGCAATTCCATCTGGAGAGCAATCCGGAAAGCATTAAACGCCTTATAGACCACTGCGCCGAGGAGATGACCGCCGGGCCTTATGTGCAGATGCCTGAGGATCTGGCTACTGCCCAAGAAAGCTATGATGGGCTGCGAGTATTGATGGAGAGCCTCCTGGACCGGATTGAGAGAGAGCTGGGGCCCTAGATATTGATATGTCTCAGGTTTTAGCTAACCGGGTACAGACCGGTGGGGAAAGAAAAAGCGAGAAGCAAACAAAAATGGCAAACGATATTCCAGGAGTTCCCATTCATCAAACTGCCCCTCTGGCCCCATTAAAGGTTATTGAGATCAAGAAGAAGCGCTGGTGGCAGTTCTGGAGATGACCAGAGGTTTCTGCTCCCTGTTGTGGACAAGAAGATCGACTCGGCTCGAATGAGAAAGAAAAAATGCCGGGCTTATGCTCTAATCTAAATAGTTTGGAGAATCAATCAGTTCCTCATGCCTGAGGAGATGGAGGCTTCCAGAAGGTTGCTGTATGGGGGAATGGCAGCATGCTTTTTTATTGCCGGGCTAATATTGATCGTGTTTCTCTTCTGGTTGGTATTCCCGGTGGTAATCGGACTGGGATTATGGATTTTTGCCGGGCTATTTTTAAACCTGGCCATAAAAGGGCGCACATTCGCCGATTGGAATGCAGAAAAGATCGCCCGGAGAAATATGGCCGGGAAGAAAGAGCAGAACTGATGGCAGGGGCAAGAGAAAATCGCTCTATGGAGGCAGTACCCGGAGATCAGGGGAAAGGCTTATTATGAGATCCGCAACCTAGAGACGCCCTGTACCGAGATGACAGATACAAGCCGTCCGATGGTCCTTAAGAGGCAGCTGCTTCATTCAGTCAACGGCAGTGGAAAGATAATACTGTCGGAAAAGATGCTCGATGAGGCGGGGCTTTCTCCAGGCATGTTCATCGAGGTAGTGATCAAAAAGGGCTCGATAACCATTTATCCTTATTTCCAAAAGCAGTCAGATTAGAGATGATAACAAGGCTGCCACCCCATGACAACAAATACTGATAATTGCTTAGCCACCCGGGAGAAGTTCCGCCTGATCTCATCTTTTCAGCCCACCGGATCCCAGCCCCAGGCTATAGAGAAGTTGGCCGATGGGCTGGCGGCAAATAACGGGCAAAAGGATAACTTTCATACCCTCCTGGGCGTGACCGGCTCGGGTAAGACCTACACCGTGGCCAATGTCATTGAGAGGCTACAGCGGCCCACCCTGGTCATAGCCCACAACAAGACCCTGGCCGCCCAGCTCTATAACGAGTTCAAGGAGTTCTTTCCTGACAGCCGGGTGGAGTATTTCGTCTCCTACTATGATTACTACCAGCCGGAGTCCTACATCCCCTCCAAGGACCAGTACATAGAAAAGGATGCCCTTATCAACCCCAAGATCGAGCAGATGAGGCTGGCGGCAACTGCATCCCTTCTCTCCCGGATGGATGTGATCGTGGTCGCCTCCGTCTCCTGCATATATGGCCTGGGCAATCCAGAGAACTTCCAGAAGATGGGCTTTGAGGTCCATTTGGGGGATCATATCTCCCGCCGGGAGATCCTCTCCAGACTGGTGGATATCCTCTTTGAGAGAAACGACATAGACCTCGCACCCGGACGCTTCCGGGTCAAAGGTGACACCATAGATCTGGTTCCCGGCTACTTCAACGACATCATCAGGATTGAGCTGTTCGGAGAGGAGATCGACCGCATCTCCGAGGTGGACCGGCAGACGGGGCAGGTTAAAGAGGAACTGAGGTACTTCTTCATCTATCCGGCCCGGCATTATGTCATTCCGGAGGAGGAGCAGAAAGCGGCTATGGACTCCATCATGGCTGAGCTGGAAGAGCGACTGCCACAGCTGGGAATGATCGAGGCCCACCGGCTCAAGCAGAGGACGCTGCACGACCTGGAGATGATCTCCGAGACGGGAAGCTGCAAGGGCATAGAGAACTACTCCCGTCATTTCGACCGCCGCCTGCCGGGCGAGCCTCCATATTGCCTTCTGGACTATTTTCCCGACGACTTCCTCCTGGTAATAGACGAGAGCCACCAGACCCTGCCCCAGCTTCGGGCCATGTATAATGGCGACCGATCCCGCAAGAAGAGCCTGGTCGACTATGGCTTCCGCCTGCCCAGCGCCTACGACAACCGTCCTCTTCGCTTTGAGGAGTTCGAAAGGCACATGAAAAATGCCATCTTCGTCTCCGCCACGCCGGGAGACTATGAGCTGGAGCGCTCGGCTCAGGTGGTAGAGCAGATCATCCGGCCCACCGGCCTCCTCGATCCTCTGGTGGAGATCCGGCCTATAGATGGCCAGGTCAGGGATGTCATGGCCGAGATCCGCAAGGTGGTGGCCGCGGGAGAGAGAACTCTGGTCACCACGCTGACCAAGCGCCTGGCTGAGGAGCTGACCGACTTCTTAGCCCAGAATGATATCCGGGCCCGCTATCTTCACTCCGACATCGATACCCTGGAGCGAACCGAGATCATCCGGGAGCTCCGTCTGGGCCGATTCGATGTATTGGTGGGAATCAACCTTCTGCGAGAGGGCCTGGATATCCCTGAGGTGGGATTCATAGGCATCCTGGATGCAGATAAAGAGGGCTTTTTGCGGGATGAGAAGAGCCTGATCCAGACCATAGGCCGCGCCTCCCGCAATGCCAGCTCCCGGGTGGTCCTCTATGCCGACAGCATCACCGGTTCCATAAGGTCGGCGGTGGAAAAGACGGAGCGGCGCCGGGCTATGCAGATGGCTTACAATCAAAAGCACGGCATTGTGCCCAAGACCATCAAGAAGCCCATCCGGGAGAAGGTGGTGGAGATCGCCGACATCAGGCATATTCCCAAATCCGACCTGCCCAATGTGATCATAGAGATGGAGGCGGAGATGAGGGCGGCGGCGGAGAGGCTGGAGTTTGAGAGGGCCATACAGCTGAGGGACAGGATAAAGAGGCTGGAAAAGGAGATGGATCCTTTATAAACAGCCACAGGCAAGCGCTATTTTATGTCCACCGGATAGATTTTATTCCCGCTGTCTTTTACCTTCCCAAAATATCTAAATAGCTTAGAATATCATCTATAATAAGATGAATTCCATCCCTTCTCTGCCCTGCACCTCCCAGCATCCCATGTACTGCACCAGAGAGGAATTGGCCAGACTGTATAAGAAGAGCAGAAGCCAATTTCCCGCCCAGGCACTGATCAATTCTCCTCATCTTGAAATCAGGGATAATGTAAACTGGACCTTTGATCCGTCCAGCATGACCATCTGGAACGACAGGTACTGGAAGGGCTTTTATCCTGCCGATTATGATTTTACGAATATCATCCTGATGTACGGTTTTGGCTTTTACAAGAGATTCTGGCCGGACAAAGACGATAAGGGCCTGATCAGGAGCGAGAAGGTAAAAGGGGAGACTCATCCCTTCAACACCAGCATCCATGCTGCCAACCAGGCGACAGATATGGATCTCCCGGAAAGGGGAAAGGTGATATACATTAAATACAGCGACTTTCCCTTCAATAACTTCGATGATCTTCTCAAGATTGTAGATCGAGATACTGTGCTGGGAGAGGCGTTTGTCTCTCTGCGAAGTCCTGGCCGGGGAATTTCCGTATTTCATTTCGTCCTCTCCCGAAGGTATTCCACGGATTTCATGACCCAGGCAGACTGTCGGTTCATCTTTCAATTCAAATCAAAAGAGGTGGCATCTGAGGATGCCCTGGGGGTCTGGGATCTGAAGCTGGTCTCCAATGCGGCCCACACTCCTCCCATATTGCGCCTGGAGTTTTTCCGGGAGGGGAGTCACCTATCCGCCAGAATCATCCGGATTGGCAGTCTGCCTGATGCCAGCCAGATTAGATCCCTGAGCGAAAAGCAGGTCCAATCCCTGCAGCTGCCGGAGAAAATTGAACGCTGCCTCATTCGAGCCGCAGGCAGGGACCTGATGCTGGGAATTCTGGAGGAGCCGGACAATCCCCTCTTCCAGGCCGTTCTCGGATCAAGGGGATTTGTCACCAGAGGCAAAGAGGGATTGATGCTGCCATATATCCTTAAGCGTGTCCAATGATAGTTATTATTTAAAGAGATCTAAAAAAAAGAGGTGCCATAATGAGCTTTATCATAGATCCGCCGCTGCTGCTCTTCTGCGGCCTTGCCATCTACTTTTTAGGCCAGAGGCTTAAATGGAGCAGGCATGCTAAGATAGTGTTGGGATTGGCTGTGGCTCTGGTATTCATAGTTTTCAGCGTTCTCTTATATGCGGATATCATCGACTGCGCATTTCCATTCTTCTCGGAATTGAGCGGCTCAAGATTTATGTTCCACAGCGATATCACCGGAATCGAGAAGTCCGAGGTCCCCAAAATCATCGTTCTATTCCTCTTTCTGCTCTACCCCATCTGGATTTTAGCCGGCTACTCCATACCAATGCTTCTGAAAAAGAGGAGCCGTGTCTCCAAAAAGGTCTTTTCCTATTCCCAGGTCAAGAGCAGGATAGGCGCCGGGCCAGAGAGCACAGAACAGATTGATCGGGGGAGCCAATCCGAGCCACTTGAAGCCGATTCAGGGGCATACAGCCTTAAGGAGAATGAGAATGCATCTGATTCAGCTAAAGGATCATCCGATTCAGCTAAAGGATCATCCGATTCAGTTAAAGAGTCATCCTATTCGATAAGAAGAGGGCAAGATACGAGACAGTGCGTCTTTGAGGCCATTGAAGAGCTGGGGGGCATCGGCCGCTTCGTCAAGAAGAACGATAAGGTGCTGGTGAAGGTCAATATCTGCGGGGGAGTGCCAGACAAGAAGGGAACATTCACCAGCATTGAAGTGGCTGATGCTCTGGCCGATCTGATTCTCTCCTCAGGCGGCGAGCCCACTTTTGCCGATGCCGATATGATCTGGGTCAAGTTCTGGCCGGCAGCTAAGGATTCTGGATATGTGGACTGGGCGGAGAAGAAGGGAGTCAAGCTGGTCAACCTCTCCGAGACGGAGATAGTGAACTTCGATTTCGGCCCGGACAGCGCCCTGGGCATAGAGAAGGTATCCAAGCAGCTTATTGATGCCGATGTAATCATCTCTATCCCTGCCATGAAGACCCATCTTCTCACCGGGGTCACCCTGGCTATGAAGAATATGTACGGCACATTTCCGGACATAGATAAGGCCAAGTTCCATAAGATGGGAATTGAAGAAACCATTCTGGCGGTCAATTCCGCCTTCACCCCCAATCTGGTCGTAATCGACGGAAGCGTGGGTGGTGAGGCCGTAGGACCATTATCTGCAACTCCAGTCAACTTCCAGACCATAATTGCCTCCAATGATGTGGTCATGGCCGACTCCGTGGCCAGCAGGCTGATAGGCTATGATCCCATGGAGATTGTCCATATCAAGATGGCTCAGGAGACCGGCCTGGGAACTGCTTCTTTGGACGGTATTGTGAAGATCCTCTCCCATCTCCCGTCAGAGGAGACAGACGGCAAATTTGGTGAGAAAGACCGCAAGTGGGGGGAGAAAGATGGCAATTGGGATCGCCCGGACCCCAAGATCAAGGACTTCTACGAATGGGCTGTAGAGTTGATATTGATGTTTCCCGGCTGGGCCACCCTCTTTAATTTAGGGGCGGACTTCCTGCTCTATGATACTGCCCGCCTTCCCGTGCTCCGCTATCTGGTACCGACAATTCTCAAGCTCCTGCATGATTTCTTCGATGCCAATTTGAGTGGGATCAAGAGCACAACGGGAGACATCACCAGAAGGGTGGTAAATGTATGTTTGATCGGCCTGGTAGCCCTTGGATGCGCTATCGGCTACTATCAGGATGGATATATCTGGAAGTCCAGCCTCCTCTTCGAGCTGAGCTTTCTCCTGGCCATAGCAGTAGCCGCCCTGGCATCGGCCAGGATGAAGACCATTCACACCATAGTGCTTCTGGCTATATCTTCCCTGGTCTGCTATGTGGTGGAGAGCACCAACATCGGGGCGGGACTTCTTCAATACATCCAGGAAGGAGGCAGATCCGAGGTTACTCTCTTCACCATATCCGGCTGGATTGTGATGATGGTGGTTATCTTGCAGCTATCCGACTTTCTGGCTGCCTGGCTGAAGGGGCTGGGAATATTCCAGGAGATGAAGAGCTGGAGGCTGCTGCCATTCCTGGCGGCAGTATCCCTCTTCATCCTTTTCGCCTCCTGGGAGGGCTATCTGGCTGCAAGATACATGCATGTATGGGGCATGTATGCGGTCATGGCTGCCCTGGGATTGATCTACTTCTTGAAGCATCCCATAGAGTGGAATGCGTCGCTTGTAGTAGTGAGCGTGGCTGTAGGCGGCTACATGGAACTCCTAGGCTGGCTGGCCGGATTCTGGACTTACAAGCCCCTCCATGAGACACTGCCAGTATTCTTTGTCCTCTCCTGGGCCATGAACAGCATGGCCGTGCATGCTCTGGCCTACATCCTGGGCGTGGACCTGGGAGACAGGGAGAGGAGGCGACTTCTGCCAGAAAAGCGGGAAACCTCTGGGCTGCAAGCAGTTAATGTCAAGAGGAGATTTGAGCATCGAATCCAAGGATGACCGCCCATTGCCTCGCCCTTTGAGGACAGGCAGAGGACGAACTGCCCACTATTGGCGGCTCTCCTCCTTGCCAGTTGATCCCGCCCCATGAGGGTCCAGGCTCCGGGCCCATGCTCCTTGGAAGAGTGAACTATGCCGGTTTACTGCATCAGGCAGGGATTGCTCTCCTTAGGTCTTATGCCTCAAGATCCCCTTCTGCAGGCCGATCTCCATCCAGGCCCAGGCCCAGATTACGGCCTCAAAAGCCCTGATCAGGTCATCCTTCTCCAGGAAGTACTGGCAGTCCCGGATATAAGCGGAGATGTTCTCCATGAACTCCTCCTCCCCAGAGATATCCTCATAGAGGACCTGGGCTTTGCTCTGCCATTTGACCGTCTCCGAGAGCAGATCCACCTCCAGCTTGTCTTCCGGAGAGCGGCAGGATAAGCATGGCTTAGGGGGCTCTCCCGCCTCCGCTCTCCTTTTCACCGCACATCCCTTCTCCATGGGGGGCTCTCTGCCCTCGCCACATCCCGGCGACATTTCTTTTTCACCTTTTTTTATGCTGTAGCATCTGAGATTCGGTAGGATCTATCCATCCTTTCCAGGAATTGATCTAATTCCCATTCTCAGACTCACAGACTCTGGTCACATGGCCTGCTCCCACCTCGACATCGACCATGGTCTTGGCTTTATATCCCTGCGCTTTCAGCTTTTCCACGCCCTCTCCTCTCCGGACCACCACCACTATGTCCTTTACAATGGCTCCGGCCAGTCTGAGGGACTGCAAGACCGCCAGAAGAGTTCCTCCCGTGCTGATGACATCGTCCACCACAATCACCCGATCGCCTTTATTGATTCCGTTTAAGAAGAGCTGGGACTTGGAGTATCCCGTCACCTGGCTGACCTCGATCTCGCCGGGCAGGCCGTACTTGCGCTTTCTGACTATCACCATCGGTATATCGCAGATTATGGACAGGCCGGTGCCGATGGGAATTCCCATGGCCTCTACGGTCACAATTTTGTCCACATCCATATCTGCGATGCGCACAATATGGCCGGTGACCTCCCGGATAAGCTCCGGCCTGACCTCGGGCACTCCGTCGGTTATGGGATGGATGAAGTAATTGTACTCGCCCCTCTTGAATACAGGGGCCTCCAGCAATGATTTTTTGAGCCTTTCAAGCATATTCAAGCCTCAGATCCAATTTCGCTCTGCCATTTTCCTAGCGGTAAGGTTTATGGAAAAGAGACGAAATAAAGCTATTGCAGGAGCGGCTCACTCCGGTTGACAGAGATTGGAGAGCTTATGGGAGCATCGGCTTTGCATTGAAGCAAAACAATCGATGCCGACGCATCACTTAACCCTCTCTTCAGATCAGCAGTATTTTTCCAGAGCAGACTGATCTCCAGGCTCTGCTATCAATTCCGCCACATCGCGGTCCAGGATTATATCTCCATTGCCTCCATCATACCTGCCCGAGGCACAATCCACGAGCCTTCTGGTGTAGGGATGGGAGGGATGGCTTAGGAGCTGATTTGTGGCACCTTCCTCAACAATCCTGCCACTCTGCATCACCGCCATCCTGTCGCTGATCTTCCTGGCCAGGGCTATATCGTGGGTGATAAAGAGTATGGCCAGCCCCATCCGATCCTGCAGATTCATAAGCAGCTTCAGGATCTTGGCCTGAACGCTGGGATCGAGTGCCGAGGTGGGCTCATCGGCAATCAGAAGCTTGGGTCCCAGAGCAAGGGCCCTGGCTATGGCCACCCTCTGCACCTCGCCTCCGGAGAGCTGATGGGGATATCTCTTGAGAAAATCATCATCAATCGGCAGCTCGACCATGGACAGAACCTTTTTGGCCCGTTGCAGCCTCTGCTCATGGCTGCCTTTCTTTTGAACCAGAAGTGGCTCGATCACTGCATTTAGCACATTCATGCGGTGGCTGACCGATTCCCTGGGGTTCTGAAAGATCATCTGTACCCGGCTGTAAAAGGCGGAGTCTCTCTTCTCCACCCTGCGCCCTTCCAGGATCACGGCTCCTCTGTCCGGCTCATAAAGGCCCATGATCGCCTTTGACAGGGAGGTCTTTCCCGAGCCGCTCTCTCCCACCAGGGCTACGGTCTCGCCCTCGCAAAGGGAGATGTTTAAATCGCGCAGCACGGGATAGCAGTCCAATGTCAGGCTGAGGGCTTTTATCTCCAGCAGAGGCACAATGCCCCCTCTATGGCAGGCAATGATCCTGCCCTCTTTTTCCGTCTGCTTGGGAACCTCAAGGCTGCAGATATCAATTCTCTGGGTGCATCTCTGATGAAATGGGCAGCCAGGCAGGCCGTGAACCATCTGGCCTAAAATGCCCTGCAGGTCTTTGGTGGCGTCCATGGCTGGATAGGAGCGGATCAGGCCCCGGGTATAGGGATGGCGTGGCCCCTTCAATATCTCCTCAGTCCTTCCCATCTCCATAATCCGCCCGGCATAGAGCACCGCCATCCTCTCCGCCAGTGAGGCGGCAAGAGAGAGGTCATGGGTTATGACCATGCACATCCTTCCCACAATAGCAGACCGAAGCAGCTCGATGATATCCGCCTTTGTGAGGGCGTCCAGAGATGCAGTCGGCTCATCCAGTATCAGCAGATCGGGATCATTGACCAGGGCCATGGCGATCAGAGCCCTCTGCTTCTCCCCACCGCTGAGCTGATGGGGATACATCCCTGCCTTGTCTTTGTTCAGGCCCACGTTGCTCAGGTGCCGCACCGCCAGGCGGCTCGCATCTCTGGCTCTGGTGCTGCTGCTATGGACCTTTATGGCTTCAGCAATCTGGTCTGCTATCCTCTGCACCGGGTCCAGGGCATCTTCAACATTCTGAAAGACCATGGCCATCTCCGCTCCCCGCAGCTCTCTGAATTCCTCTGCCGAGATCCCGAAGAGGCTCCTGCCCTTAAAGCAGATCTCCCCCGAGGCAGATCCCCGGGATAAACCCATTACGCTGAGCCCCAATGTGCTCTTTCCTGCTCCCGACTCTCCCACCAGTGCCAGGCAGTCGCCCATCTCCAGATCAAGGTCTATTCCCCGCAGTATCTCCGTCTTGCCAAAAGACAGCCTTAAGTTTCTGATGGAAAGGGTCATGCCAGCCTCGCTACACTAATGGACTCTTCTGTGGACTCTTCTCTTCTCAGCCTGGGATCTAATGCAGTCTCCAGGCTGAAGGAGAGAAAACTGATGCCTATCAATGTGGCGGAAAGGGCCAGGCCGATGGGAACCAGCCACCACTGCCAGACATCCAGATAGGTGAAGGCCAGGGCCTGGTTCATCATCTTGCCCCAGCTTATCACCGTGGGATCGGAGACTCCCAGAAAAGCCAGCCCTGCCTCCATAAAGACCGCCCTTCTCGCATCCTGCATCATCAGAGCGCAGATGATGGGAGAGAGGTCGGGTATGATATGCTTGGATATTATATGCCCCTTTCCGGCTCCGAAGGTCCGGGAGGCATTGATGTGCATCCTCTGCTTTAAAGAGAGAACCTGAGAGCGGATGATCCTGGCTCCGCCCGGCCAGGAGAAGAGGGATATGAGCAGTATCAACAGGGGCAAGCTCGGCCTGAGGTAGGCCGCCACCAGTATCATCACAATGATGGTGGGAAGGGAGATCAAGGCATCTATGATCCTCATGCAGAGCCGCTCATATAGCCCCCCGACGAGGGCAGCAGAGGCCCCTACAAGCACACTCAATGAACTGGATATGAGTGCTACCGCTCCAGCGACCAAGAGTGAGGTCCTGGCTCCATAAAGCAGCCTGGCCCAGATGTCCTGGCCCATGGAGTCGGTTCCCAATGGATGGTCTCTATCGGGCGGGCTGAATATATTGCCGGTGTAGTCATGCGGTGAATAACCGGATAGCAGGGGGGCAAATATGGCCAGGCCGGCGATGACAACCAGCATGAGCGCTCCTGCTTTGGCCAGAGGATCGTGGGAGATCTCTCCCAGGGCATCAATGTGCATATCTCACCCTCGGATCCAGCCTGCTGTAAAGCATATCCACAAGAAAGTTGGCGGTCAGGACGGTCAGGGTGATGACGAGGAGAATACCCTGGATGAGGGGATAGTCTCGGGCATCAATGGCGGTATTGAGCAGAGAGCCGACCCCTGGATAAGAGAAGACGATCTCTATGAAGAGAGCCCCGGTAAGCAGTTGGGGTATGCGCAGGCCCGTAGCCGTGGTCAAAGGCAAAAGGCAGTTTCTCCCGGCATGAGCATATTTGATGCATCTCTCCGGGCAGCCCTTGGCCCTGGCGGCAAGAATAAACGACTCCTCCAGGAGGGTGACAATGGTATTTCTGGCCAGGAGGAAGATTCCGCCCAGTTGCACCAGTATCATCGAGGATAGGGGCAGGGCCAGGTGCTTGAGGACATCTACGATGTGAGCCAGCCCCTCATGTCCGGCATATGGAGATGTGGCTCCGGATATGGGCAGAACCTGCAGGCTCACGGCAAAGATGAGCAGCAGCAATATTCCAATAAAAAAGTCGGGGAATCCTCCCAGGAACATGAGCCCGGCAACCAGGCCACGGTCCAGGGATGAGCCGCGAGCATAGCCGGATTCAATTCCCAATATCAATCCGATTGCAGTAGCCAGCACAAGCGCCAGGCCGGTGAGAAGAAGGGTCCAGGGCAGAGCCCCCAGTATCACCTGGGAAACCTGCTCACGGTAGTAATAGGAAAAGCCCAGGTCTCCCTGTAATACCCCCAGGACATAGGCCAGCAACTGATCCCACCAGGATTTGTCCAGGGACAGCTGCCTGATTAATTGGGCCTCCATCTCATCGCTCATCACCACCAGGGCCTCCTGGCCGTAGATGGCCTGGAGAGGATCGCCGGGCATGAGGCGGGGAAGGATGAAGTTAAGAGAGAAGATGGCGGCGAGGGCAATCATGTAGTTGACCAAGCTCGATGGAAAGAGGCCAGCAAGCTTGCTTGCCATCCCCACTCCGGGATGGGCCTCACTTGCCAGGCCATCCGATGCCCTGACTGTCGGCCTATCCCTTGGCCCAAATTTATTGTTCGTATTCATATTCCACCGTCCTTCTGCCAGGCGATCCTGGCCTGGGGGAAGGAGTCAATTCCCGCCGAATAGGGTTTGATATCCAGAAGCAATGAGCCGTCCAGGGCATCCATGCCCGATACCCTG
>CALMJN010000385.1 GCA_937864385.1 uncultured Methanosarcinales archaeon
GCTTGCTCAGATATGGGGAAGATATAAATACACCTAAAATGTTCATTGATGTAATAAAAAGAACTATGATGCATTAAAAAATACATTGAGGAGGACGGAAATTTGAGAGGCACATCTATTCGCCTGGAGAGGATATTCAATCGAGACACAGGAAATGCGGTCATAATCCCCATGGATCACGGGGTGACAGTAGGCCCCATAAGGGGCATAAAGAGCGTCAAATCCACTGCCGATGCCGTGGCTTCCGGTGGAGCAGACGCAGCCATAGTACACAAGGGAGCGGCCTCATTCGGCCATCGCGGATATGGCCGGGACCTGGGTCTGATCGTGCATCTCTCTGCCTCTACCGCTCTGGGGCCGGATCCCAATAACAAGGTCCTGGTGGCTACAGTGGAGGAGGCTCTCAAGATGGGAGCGGACGGCGTGAGCATTCATATCAATGTGGGAGCGGAAGACGAGAGCAATATGCTCTACACTCTGGGCGAGGTCTCCCGCCACTGCCAGGAGTGGGGCATGCCCCTTCTGGCCATGATGTACCCCCGGGGCAGGAAGATCAGAGACGAATACTCGGAGGAGTACATCGCACATGCCGCCCGGGTGGGGGCGGAACTGGGAGCGGATATAGTCAAGACTAATTACACAGGCGATCCGGACAGCTTTGCCCGGGTTGTAGAGGGCTGTCCCGTGCCGGTGGTCATTGCCGGAGGGCCCAAGGTGGATTCAGAGCTGGATCTTCTGAAGATGGTACAGGGAGCGATATCCTCCGGGGCGCGGGGCGTGGCCATTGGCCGAAATGTCTTCCAGCATGACAGCCCCGCCCTCATCACCCGACGCATCTGCGGGGTGGTGCATAAGGGCCTGGAAGCGGAGGAGGCATTGGCCATATCCTCAGCATCAGACTGAGGGGCTCTCCTGTCGTTTTCCAACCGCCGGGGCAGTAGAGATAAAAGGGTGCAGTACCCTTAATGAGACTCTGATGAATTCCGGCCCACCCTCCTGCCTCTGCAGCCTTGCTCTTGCTATTCTCATCTCTCTGGGCTCTCTTTCCGGGCTGGCCCTGGGAGAGGATTTCAGGGGGGAGGAGAGCCATGCCGGAGGGGGGCCGCATCTGGTGATCGCCTCGGTCTATGGCAACCTGGAGCTGGGCCGTCCCAGCAGCGTCTTCGTGGTCCTGGAGAACAGGGCAGAGCAGGGGGCAGACGAAGATGATATGGATCTGAGGCGAGAGGCGGCTCGCAGCATCTCGGCCCAGCTGATCAGCTCTGATGAAAGGATCAGAATTTTATCCCGGCCGCAATTCGGCGGCCTCTTGGAAGGGGGAGCGAATACAACCCTGCAGCTGACCGCCCTGGCAGAGGGGATGCCTCTGGGCCTCTATCCCTTAGAGCTGCGCTGTAATTTCTCATGGCTGTCCGGGGTGACCGCCACGGGCAGTGAGACGGCGCCGAGCCTGTTCTTTGAATACGCTGCCGCCTCCCAGGATCTTCCAATGCAGGTTGAGGTGGTCATGGGGCCCAGGATAGAGATAGAGGTCCAGGATGAATGGCTCAATTATGTGGCCCCGGGAAAGGAGAGCAGCCTCGATCTGACACTGACAAACCGGGGGGATGAGCCGGCCCGGGATCTGGAGCTGCAGGTGCGCCCCCTACCACCGATAATGATGGTGGAGAGCGCCTGGGTCCAGGCCAGCCTCCCACCGGGAGAGAGTGCAGAGGCGAGGCTTTCTTTATTTGCCGAGGAGAATGCATCCCCAGGCTACTATGCTCTGCCCTGCCTGGTCACCTACAAGGATGGTCTGGAGGAAGGGAAAAGGAGAGAGGAGAATGCCGCTGTGATTTATGTGGGCCAGAGGCCCAGTTCCGCCTGGGTCTATCTGGCAGGCGCTGCCCTGGTCGGCATCCTCCTGCTCTCGGCCTGGCTGGCCTGGGAAAGGCTCCGCCGAAGCAGAAGGCGCTTTCGCATAGTGAAGAGCTGAGAGGTCTCAAGAGCTGACAGGTCTCAAGGGCTGAGAAGTCTCAAGGGCGGAGAGGGCTCAAAGGCTAGCTGGTCAGATGCAGGAAGCGCTCCTGAGCCCGCTCCAGTATCTCCTCTTCGCCCGGTATGACTCCACCATTCATCAGCACCTTGCCATTGACTATGGTGCTGTCCACCCCGCCGCTCATGCTGTAGACCAGATGGGAGACCATATTGCTCTGGGGGCAGAGCCAGGGCTTTTTCAGGTCGATAAGAGAGAGGTCGGCTAAAGCACCTTGGTGCAAGCCCAGATCCAGCCGGAAGGCCCGCCGGGCGTTTTCCGTGGCCATGCCCCAGATCTGATCGGCGGTAAAGGCGGCAGGGGTGTGGTAGGCGTTCTTCTGGGTGATGGCGCCCACCTTCATCTCCTGGAACAAATTGAGGTTATTGTTGCTGGAGGCTCCATCTGTGCCGAGACAGACATTGACTCCGGCCTTGAGCATGGTGTTGAGGGGAGCTATGCCCGATGTCAGCTTGAGGTTGCTCACCGGGCAGGTTACGGCATTGGCCCCCCGTTCTGCCAGCAAGAAGCAGTCCTCCGGGGAGAGCCAGACGCAGTGCACCGCCGCCAGCCGCGGGCCGAGAAGGCCGAGAGAGTCAAGGTACTCCACCGGGCTCATGCCTTTGCTGAGAAGAAAGCCGTCCACCTCCTCTCTCGTCTCGGAGAGGTGGATGTGGATCATACAGTTATGCCGGTCGGCGATCTCTTTAGCTTTTAAAAGCGTCTCCTCGGAGCAGGTATAGGCGGCATGGGGGCCCACGGCGGGGGTGATCAAGGGGTCGCTCTTCCAGCGGCGGATGAAGGGCTCGGCCTGGCTCAGCATCTCCGGCTTCATGTCGAATACCACTCCGGAGATGAAGGCGCGCAGGCCCATCTCCCTGGTTGCTTCTGCGGTCGTATCCGGGTGGTAGTACATATCATTGTAACAGGTTATGCCGTGGCGGATCTGCTCCAGGCAGCCCAGCTTGACCCCCCAGCGGATGTCCTCCTCGGTGAGGCGGGCCTCCAGGGGCCAGATCTTCTCCTGCAGCCATGGCATAAGCTCCATGTCATCGGCATAGCCGCGCAGCAGGGTCATGGCCAGATGGGTGTGGCAGTTGATCAGGCCGGGTATGGCCAGCTTGCCGCGGCCATCGAGGGGCTCGTCGCCGCTTTCATCTTTGAGATCGGGCCCTATCTGGGCGATCCGGCCCTCTTCTATGAGGATGTCCCGGCCGGATACAAGCTGGCCGGAGTGAAGAAGGGAGACATCTTTTATCAGCATCGGATGGAGGTAGCCCGGAGAGGTAAAAAGACTGTCGAATCGTCAGGCTTAAGATCCCTTGGCCTAAAGAGGCCTGCGAGCTGAGGTAGCCAAGCGGCCTACGGCGCTGGTCTTGAGGTACTGCTCCTCTTGGGGAGGACGGGACGGGCAAACCAGTGGTGCATCGCACCTCGTGAGTTCAAATCTCACCCTCGCCACTGAGGTAAAATTGCGTTAGCCTATACAGTTGTTAAGGTGCTGCGCGATTTGCCTTGGGGATGGCTCTGCATAACTTGAGACGTGAGGCAGAGCCAAATGTGATGGTTCGGGTGTCGAAAGATGCCCGAACCGTCTTTTTGGGGGTCTCCTAAGAAGAATAAATCAACAGATCGCCAGGCTGAACCCCCAGGGCCGTGCAGATATTTTGTAAGGTCTGAATATCCACGCGGGTGGTACTGCCTCGGCGCAGGTTAAGTGCGGTTTGATAGCTGATGCCTGCACGATCGGCAAATTCCTGGGTGCTCATTTCGCGTTTATCGAGGATCTCGGAGACCGTCCATTTGACGGTTTTCTCGGGCATTGTTCTTAGCATCGAACCTCCTTGATTGGTGATAGTCAGATTTTAGCAGATTATCAAGGAATGTCTAGCGGCTTACATACCTTAATCGCTGGATTTACGGTAATTTTATAAATTCTAATCCTGTGTTCTATTTGTTCGAGGAATAAATGTTCTAAAATCGGCGTAAAAAAAGCAGGCAAACCGGTTGGGGAGGGTGCCGGAATGCCTGCTTAGGGTGGCATTATAGCACTTCTGTTCGTATAATTGGCTCGTGTGATTACTCCTCCCGGCGAGCAGGTTCCTGGGTGGGGTTGCCTGGAAACCAGGCGTCGCCGGGGGGATAGTCACGAAAGGAGCGCATGATCGAAGTCTTTTGTGTCTTGCTGATCGGGCTGACGCCGGCGCTGGCGCCGATGGCGGAGCCTCCCGAGGCGCTGCTGGGGCCGGGGTGGACCCTGGAACTGAAAGGGCAGGCCTACCCGGACCAGGTGACGCGCAAGCCGGGACAGGCGACGATCTTCGAGGCGGCGGGGGATGACTTCGGGACGGTGGGGGTGCTGGCCCATTCGTACCTGGAGGGGCGCAGGTTTACCACGCTGGTGGAAGGCAACCAGATCGGGCTCTCCTGGGAGGACGGCCGGAGGACATGGTACCACGTGGTGGAGATCCGGGCCTACCTGGCCTCCTATCCGGGGAGAGAGAATACAACCTTGAT
>CALMJN010000386.1 GCA_937864385.1 uncultured Methanosarcinales archaeon
GTAAACCTCATAGGCAAGCATGGCGGCAAGGGCATAGGTCTATCCGGCCAGGACGGCATGTTCCTCAAGGCCAGAAAGAAGGCCCCCCTCAAGATGGAGGGAATGGAGCCTGTGGACCTGGGATTCGTGGGAGACGTGGAGAAGGTGGACCCGGAGATTCTGATGATCATGGCCGGCAAGGGCTATATCCCGGTGATCTCTCCCATTGCCGCAGACAACCAGGGCAACAACCTCAATGTCAATGCCGACACAGTGGCCGGGGCGGTGGCTGTGGCCATGAGGGCCAAGAAGCTCTTCTCCATCACCGATGTGGAGGGCGTGCGCCTGAATCCCGATGATCCCTCCAGCGTCATCTCCGAGTTTTCGGCATCCGATTTCGATCGGCTGGTGGCGGAGAAGGTCATCCGGGGCGGAATGATTCCCAAGGTGGAAGCCTGCGTGCGCGTCGTGCGCGACGGGGTGGAAAAGGCCCACATCATAGACGGCAGAAAGCATCATGCCATCCTCTTGGAGCTGCTCACAGACCAGGGCGTGGGCACCATGATTAAAAGAATCTAAAGAGGGCAGGATGGATTGGATGGAGCAGGCCACATTCTCCTCCCCACTTTTTCACCGGCAAAAGCAGCCTGAACTCTTAGGGGAATACTGGCCCCATCTCCGCTCTTCAATCGTCAAATGCTCTGCTGTTTCTGCTTCAGCCTTATGCTAAACCTGGCCTCTGGATTGCTGCCGATCAGCTCTTGCAGGATCCTTTCCGCCTGCCTGAGTGCAGTGCTGTCAGCCTCCTCCGGCACCTCGGCATTGAAGGGATAGGTCTCGGCCAACTCGGCAGGAAAAGGCCCGAAGGGCGGCTTCGAGTAGAGGACCCGGTCAAAGCCGCTGGCGTCCATATGCGAGTCATCGGTGATCAGCACCTCCCCCTCTAGAGAAATGCGATCTATTCGCTGGGCGTAGCGCACCACCTCGGGTCGCAGGGAGCCCTCGGCGCTGGTGCAAAAGAACGTGGACTTCCTTGCAGTGTCCAGCCTCTCCAGCCATTCTGCCTTTGCTGCCAGGCGGCGGAGGCCGTCCAGCATCCTGGGATGAGAGCGGCAGCGCACCTCCAATAAATCCCATAGTGAGCCCTCCCGGATGCTCTCTTTAACCTGTTTGATCTCCTGCAGGGAGACATACAGGTTGTGCCTTGCCAGGAGACGGGCCTTCTCTGGGCTGGCCATGAGTTCCTTCAAGGTATGCTTCTGGCAGACGGGGCAGGAGCAGGGAAGGTAGCTCATCTCCTCCAGCTTTCCGGTTCCCTGAACCGTCAGATAGCGATCCTGCCGGGCGTAGAGAGCATAAGCCGCCGAATCGAAAAGATCGCAGCCCATGGCCGCTGCCAGGGCGAAGATCATGGGATGGCCGGCCCCGAAGAGGTGCACCGGCCGGCCCGAGCCCAGTCCCTTTTTAGCCGCGACAACAACGTCCACCAGATCGGAATAGCGGTAGGCCTCCATGAGGGGGACCACAGCGCCCACCGGGAACAGGTCAAAGGGCAGATCGGATGCAAACCGGGCCGCCTTCTCTCTCAGATCAGGATAGGTAGAGCCCTGGATGGGAGCGGCTAAAAGTCCCTCTCTCTCCAGTCTGGAGGCCTCAAGCAGCCGCTCCTCGGTTGTCTGAAGCTCAGTCTCCGCCCTCTCTCTGGGAACATCGGGCGGGGTTGGTATGTCCAGGGGAACGGAGATGTCCGATTTGATCGCAAACTGAAAATCCAGTATCTCCCGAGATGAGACATCTATATCCCCATATACCGAGAGCTGAAAAGCTCCTGAATCGGTCATGATGGGCCCGGCAAAGCCGAGCAGATCGTGCAGGCCCCGCTCCAGTGCCTTCTGCTTCAGCTTTTCATCCTGGTGGATGATGTAGCTGTTGGTTATTATCATATCTGCGCCCATCTCCTCCAGCTCGGCTGGCGGGATGAGGGAAAGATGAGGATTGACCACGGGCATGAGGCAAGGCGTCTCAATGGTGCCGTGAGGTGTGGAGAGCCGGCCTATTCTTCCGGCCAGATCCTTATGCAGTATCTCGAAGCGGTCCGGCATGCTCGCTTCCCTACCAATAAGGAATAAATAGGTTGGGACAGATTCCGAGCAAGGAATAGAGACTAAATAAAAAAGGATGAATCAATATGAAAACTATAGTATTATTGGCAGCATTAAGCTGCCTCATCGGCTTTGCCGGGGCCCAGACCATGAGCGGTTTGGGTCATGGCTACAGCAGCTCTCAGCAGGCTTTCTACAATGCACCGAGCACATCCACCTTTGAGCCCAATGTCCAGTCCTATTGGGGCAATTACATCGCCAGCCAGAAGAATCTCAGCGTTGCCGGTGGCACACCAGAGATGCAGATCTGGATGAATCATTTCCCATTGAGCTTTGACAGCCCCCTGCAGCTCAAGGCCACGTCATTCAATGGCAGTGCAGCAGCTACAACTCTCGGCGCTACAGAGAGAAATACCCAGTTTCTGACCAGAAGCATCAAGAGCAAATTCGATATCCAGTCGGAAGCATCTTACTCTCTGAATGCGGGAAGCCTGAAGGCATATGAGAGCAGCGGCACCCCCAGCAAAGAGATCAAAGGAAAGATGATCTCTGCCGGGATAGCCAGTATGCTAAACACTTAACCTCTCTTAGATAACGAGGAAAAAAGAGAAGCTCTGACTGTATAGCAGAGCTACTCTCCTAATCTCTTTTTCTCTCTGCAGTTTTCACTGTGAAGGGCAACAGCCCTCCTGCCAGCAGTATATCTCTCTGCCTCTGGGATAGGCTTAATTTAAGGCTGATCTTCTCATCCCCGGCCAGGGCAATAAAATCGCTCATTCCTGCCTCAAGTGATCTGCGAATGGATGGGACTGTTATCTCTGTCTTCTCCGGCAGCTTCTCCCAGTCAGCTTCCCGGACAAAGCTGAATGGGGCTATGCCGAAGTTGACCAGATTGGCGGCATGTATTCTTTCTATTGATTTGGCGATTATGGCTTTCACACCCAGGTACATGGGACAGAGGGCAGCATGCTCTCGAGATGAGCCCTGTCCGTAACTGGATCCGGCCACGATGATGTTATGTCTTCCCTTATCCCTGAGAGCGATCGCCCGGCCGCTGAAGCCATTGTCCAGGGGCTCGAATACGAACTCTGAGTACTTGGGGACATTGGACCTGTACTTGAGGCGGGAGCCGGCGGGCATGATATGGTCTGTGGTCACCAGGTCTCCAACCCTTATGGTCACCACTCCGGAGATCTCCTCGGGCATAGGGCTGTTCATAGGCGGCTCTCCTATGTTGGGGCCCCGGCAGATCGTCTGCTCTGCCCGCTTGGCAGGAAGAAGGGGCGGTATGATCATGCTGTCGTCTATATCAAAACGCTCCGGCATCTCTATTCTGGGATAGG
>CALMJN010000387.1 GCA_937864385.1 uncultured Methanosarcinales archaeon
CTCGCCGTTCGTCGGATCGGGCAGATCCATCCTTGTGTACAGGACCTGCTTTGGATTGAGCGTTTTCAGGAGCTGTTCTTGATTCATGAAATAACCTTCCTGTTCTGGAGTTTAGCCAGAGCAAATATTAATTGCTTGTCTTCCATCGGCAATTACCAACTCTCCACTGTGCCATGGTGATTATGAAAGAATGGTGATATAAAAAATTATAAAAAATGAAGAATTTTATATCATGCCCTCCAGCCACTTCTTTATCTCCTGAGCAGCAATCTCCCTGCCCCCCAGTCCGAATGCCAGGGCAATTGCTACGGCAAAGGCTCCTAAGAGGAGGCCAAATGCCAGATTTATGATCTCATTGGCCAGGCCCATCTGGCGCAGAGCCATAGCTCCGGCGAAAACCAGAATGGATATCCGGGCGATGTGAGCAGGCAATTTGGACCGGCTCATCCCACTGGATACCACGGCATCGAAGGCGAGGTTAGCCAGATAAATGCCGATAGCTAATATGACTAAGCCCATGAGCACATGCCCGGCAAAGATGGTAAACTCATAAATTATGTCTGCCAGCAACGCAAACTTGAGCATCTGTGCTGCTTCTATCAGCGCAAAGAGCATTATCGCCGCAATTACCAGATAGCCAGCCATTTGAGAGGGAGATCTTTTGCCTTCAGATCCTTCTCCTTCCGATTTGCAGATCCCTAGCCTTCTTGGAATGGAGTCAAATCCAATACCGGAAAGAAGCTTGACCATCAGCTCAGCAACGACTTTAGCCAGTATGTAAGATACAGCCAGAAGCAAAGCGGCGCCAAAGAGATTGGGCAGAATGGCCAGCATCGCGGCAAGCATATTGGAGACGGGCTGAGTTATGGCGTCTATTGCCAGAGCCTGCAGTGCAGCGATTAGCATGGGTATGAGGATCAAGATGTAGACAGCCAGACCTATGAGACCAGCCAAACCCTGGCTGCCCAGGACTTTATTCAGTCCCACCCTGTCACTCAGCTTCTCGCTTCCCATTGCCACCAGCAGGTTTGCAACTATCTTTTGCAGGATGCGAGCCAAAAACCATCCGATGATGAGGATAATTGCCGCTGCTATAAGATTGGGGAGGAATCCCAGGATCTTGGCAATCATGAGCTGCAATGGCTCCAACAGTCCTCCAAGAGCCAGGGCATTGAGAATCATGGGCAAGAAGAGAAGCAAAACCAGGAAGAAGACTATCTCACCAATGGTCTGGCTCATGGGTATTTCCGTTTTGTCCAGGCCGGTCTTGCTGCTCAGCCCTTCATCCACATTGGCAGATTGCAGTACTTTAACCACAATTTTCTTGAGCACTGCTGCGATGATCCAGGCGATGACGGCAAGAACCAGAGCGGCAAAGAGCTTTGGAATATATGCAAATACAACATTCAAGAACTGATTGAGAGGTTGAGCCACCAGGGTCAAGCCAAGCACCTGGAAAAAGGCCACAAACACAAAGAAGAGCAGCACATAGTAGATTATCTTGGAAATCCATTTATGAGACTCCATCTCATGAGCCTTCTCATCTCCAACTACCTTCTTCGCAATCTTTTCATCAATGCCGGTCCGGCGTAATGCCTTGCCAATAGCAGAAGAGATTATCAAAGCAGCTAGCCAGCCGACGATCAATACCGCTAATGCCCCAAAGAGGTGGGGGCCGTATCTTCCGAATAATACATAGATCGGCTCAATAAGTGCCATAAAAATCCACCATATTTAAGTTGTTTTTATCATACTTAAAAGTTATGAATTAGGAAATCTGATCAGTTTTTCTCAACAACTGCATTGGTCAATGAGAGACTTGCATATCTTGAGCGTCAAGGATGAACCATCCCCAGAGATAAGTGAACTTGAAGCTCCATTATTTTGGACCCGGATTGCTTTCATCCGGGTAAATCCTGCGTGCATCCTTCTTATCATCCTCCTTGAATCCGGTTGATGGGGGATTTAAATGTCGAAAAAGATAATTAAATGGCAGGGGCAAAACGCCCCCTTAAATCCCTGCCCCGAAATTTCCCGATTATCGGCCATCCATGGCCGCCGCCAGCCCTGCAATCTCACGCGCGCCGGATGGCACAGTGAAGTTTGCACCCTGGAAGTCACTGCCAATTGGCTCGTATCTGCCGCCCAGATATTCTGCCAGGAATGCCTCAGCTATAGCATAGAATGAGAGCCTGTTCTCGGGCCTGGCAAATCCATGCCCCTCATCGGCATAAAGAACATAGGTTACCGGCAGCCCCTTCTCCTGCATGGCCTCAACGATCTGGTCCGACTCATTCTGCTTGACTCGGGGATCATTGGCACCCTGTCCGATAAGCAGGGGACGCTCGATCCTATCGGCATAGTTGAGAGGCGAGCGATCCTGGAGCAGTTTTCTGCCCTCTTCTGTCCGGTAGTCTCCTACCCTTTTGGTCCACTGTTCTATCTCCGGCTTCCAGTATGGCGGGACGGACTGTAGCAGAGTGATCAGGTTGGATGGACCCACAATGTCCACTCCGCAGGCAAAGACCTCTGGCGACAGAGAAAGTCCTGCCAGTACGGCATAGCCGCCATAGCTTCCTCCCATAATGGCGATCTTTTCCGGATCGGCAATTCCCTGATCCATCGACCAGTTGACGGCATCGATGAGGTCCTCCTGCATCTTTCTGCCCCACTCCAGATCTCCAGCATTGGTGAAGTTCTTGCCGAGACCAGTAGAGCCACGGAAATTGACGCTGAGGACGGCGTAGCCCCGGTTGGCCAGCCATTGATGGATGGAATTCAGGCCCCAGTAGTCTCGACTCCAGGGGCCGCCGTGTACATTCAAAACCATTGGTAAGGGTTGATCTGGCAGGCCGTCATCATTGCTGTCGCTGCCCAAAGGCAATGTGTAATAGCTTAAAAGATCAAGGCCGTCGCGCGATTTGATGACCACCGGAGTCATCTTGGAGAGGGGCTTGTCCTGCAGTTCATCTCTATCCGTGAAAAGAAATTTGGCCTGCCTCTTGCTGCGATCATAATAATAGTAGCGCGTGGGCCCATCATCTACGGTGTAAGCCACAATCCAGGCCTTATCATCCAGGGATCGGCTCACTGCTCTGACCTCTCCGTCCTCCAGACGGTAAAGATAATCCAGATCGTCGGAGATAGCCGGGTCTACAACCTCATATTCCCGGAGCCTGTCATAATAAAAGGCCACCGCCTGCAGATTTTTCTCAGTAGGATGGGTCATGGCCCCACCGAAATCGGAATTATCGTCTTCGGCTACAAGAGTCTTCTCGCCTGTCTCCAGGTTTAGTGTATATAGGGCTGAAGTGTCCCTGTCCCGGCTATCTACGAGATATATGATCTCATTTGTCTTGTTGAATCCGACAAAGCGAGCGCTGAGTGAGTCCTCCATGTCGACCATCATGTAGCTCATCCATG
>CALMJN010000388.1 GCA_937864385.1 uncultured Methanosarcinales archaeon
TATAATCACAGGCTCCCCCTGATTATAGAGTATATTGAACTCGGAAAGGTCGGCATGAACCAGTTGGGCTCGATTATAGAGCAAAGATATGTAATGAATGATTCGTTCATAAATGGCTCTGGCCTCTTCCTGCTCCAGATTCATATCTTTTAGAGGAGGAGCAACCTGACCATCCGCCTCAATGAGATCCATGACCAGGATATTTTCCTTCATGGCTATAGGATGAGGCACAGGGACGCCCGCCTCCTCTGCCCGGCTCAGGTTTCGAAACTCCTTTCTGGTCCAGGCGGCTACTATGGCTCTCTTGGTTCCCCTGACGCTGGAAAATCTCGGATCGCCCTGCAGATAATCCTGCATGGCATTGAAGTTGCTGGTGGAGATGCGGTAGATCTTGAGAGCCAGCTCTTTCTCTCCAACTATAGCCCTGAAAATGTTGGCCTCTTTTCCGGTACAGACGGACCCACCCAGAGCATCGATTACGCCTTTGCTGGCCAGGCTGTAGAGGTCCATCAGGGTGCGCTTGTCGAATACTGCATCCTGGACGTTCTTATCATCGGAGTCCTTAAGCCTGGTGCGAAGGATGTCGATTTTGGTATCGAAATCTTCATCCTTGGTTCGCCTGCTCATGTAGCGCCTTTCAAGAAGATCCTTTCAGAAATCCTTTGCGCTGAAGCCAGTCCACCTGGGGACCGGTGTATCTCCATACCACATCGGCCTTCTCATTCTGGAATTCCCAGGGAATGATAATGACCACATCGCCCTCTCGAATCCAGATCCTCTTCTTCATCTTGCCGGGTATTCGGGCCATCCGGGTAACGCCGTCTATGCCCCGCACCTTTATGCGATTGGAGCCGAGAAGGCTTTCTACATGACCGAATATCTCTCTATCCTGCTTGCGGGGAAGGCGGACTCTGGTTATTACAGCTCCTTCTTCTTCCCTGCCACGCGATCTGTTATACAGCTTATCACCTCAAATAATCAAGTATGGACATCAGATTAATGATATACGCCGGCCAGCCATCGGACAAGCGGCCAAAGCATCTCTCTTGCGCCCTGGCTAAAAACCACTCTTATATAGTTAAACCTTGTGTAGCAGAAATGATCATGGGCCCGACGCGATTCGAACGCGTGATCCCCGCCGTGTGAAGGCGATGTCATAACCAGCTAGACCACAGGCCCTCGAAGTATGCCAGTGCAGCTATCAGCTATTAGTATCTTGCCCTTGGCCGGATGGATTTCATTCTCACTCAGCAGAGAACGGGAACGATTAAATAGTTATTCGCGAAGCAAATAAAGCGGATGATTTTTAAAATGAGAAATCCAGCTTATCTCATTTATGAGCGGCTGCTAAGGTCAAGCATCCAAAACGGCTCTCCCGTTGAGCATGTGGCCATCATCCAGGACGGCAACCGCAGATATGCCCGGGAAAATGGCCTGTCTACCTACCGGGGTCACTCCTTCGGCGCAGATACATCGGATAGGGTATTTGATTGGTGTTTGGAGCTGGGGATCAAGCATCTGACACTTTATGCCTTTTCCACAGAGAACTTCAAGAGAGATGAGGCAGAGAAACGCTATCTCTTTGATCTGATGAAAGACAAATTTGCCGAGCTGGCCCGATCGGAGAAGACTCACGCCAATAAAGTGAGAGTCCGGGCTTTGGGCAGGGTGGAGATGCTGCCGCAGGATCTGCAGGATGAGATCCGCCGGACTGAAGCAGCTACACAGGAATACGACGGCATTTATCTCAATGTGGCCCTGGCCTATGGCGGCCAGAGGGAGCTGGTAGACGCAGCCCGGTCCCTGGCAGAGCAGGTGTCTCTGGGAAAGATCAGAGCTCGGGATGTAGATGAGTATATGATCGCCCGGCACCTCTATCCCCGGGATGGCACTCCCGTTCCCAAGGTGGATCTGATCGTCCGCACCGGGGGTGATTGCCGCACCTCCAACTTCCTGCCCTGGCAAGCAAACGGCAATGAATGCGCCGCATACTTTTGTGCGCCCTACTGGCCTGAGTTTCGAAAAATAGATTTCCTGCGGGCCATACGCACCGCCCAGACCAGGGCTGCAGGCCAACAAGCTTAATTACTAAAAGCATGCCATGAGGGATGTTTTGTCCCGATGGGGTAGTGGACATCCCGGAGGCCTGCGGAGCCTTCAACCCGGGTTCGAATCCCGGTCGGGACGCTTTTAATATTGAAAACTGGACAGGAAAGCAATTATGGATGGTGAATAGCTACCGAATCTGCCATCTTGTCAGCAAAGAGAATATTCATAGAAATGTTGCGACGACCAAAACAGATTAATTTATTGAGTGAGTGACAGCAGAATAACGACACGGAGATCAAAAAATAACCACTGAACAATCACTAGATTCGATAATCATCTGATGATCATTGAGTTTGAGATAAATTCTGTACTGTGCTTTTGTGTATTTCTAAATGTGAGGCGAAATAATTTCAGGACTCTACATCCCATCCTCTTGATCGATAAGATAATCTTCCATCAGTTCAAATATATCCCTGACTCTGTCTCCTCCTAATCCATAGTAGTTGGATAAAAGGACTGCACAGTTGGATACAGGGACAAATATCAATTTATATTAGCTACACCGTTTAAAAAGGATATTACAAGGTGAAAAAAGCATATGAAGAGATGGAAGTCCGATCGGGGGTTAGAAGCCAGAATGATGCTGACCATGTTTTTGCTGGCTGCAGTCTATCTGGCTTTCCTGGCCGTCTTGCTGTCCATGGGCATCAGTCGGATAATAGTAATCCTATTCATG
>CALMJN010000389.1 GCA_937864385.1 uncultured Methanosarcinales archaeon
GATGCGTGAATCTCAAAAATCAGGCATCTTTGATTGTTTTATCCTGGAATACCAGAACAATCACAATACTCCGGATATCCGGTCTTATGAATTCATTCCCTTTGGATTCAGACACGACAGCCCAATTTATGCCATAGGCGAACTATCGCCCGAGAAAAAGAAGATCCTGAATAAATTCATAGAATTCACCCAGCAGGAAAAGTACCAGAGCCTGGCCACAAAATACGGTTTTAACGGCCTTAATGAATACCAATCCGAATGGGGGGATGCAAGTGGCGATGCGATAATTCAGGCCCAAAAAATCTGGAAAGAAGGGAAAGATCCCATGCCCATTTGTGCCGTTTTCGTGGCCGATGTATCCGGAAGCATGGAAGGCGAGCCTCTGAATAGATTAAAACGCTCATTGCTCGAAGGTCAAAAATATATCGGTAAAGACAATTTGATTGGCCTGATATCGTACTCCGACGATGTCCATATTGATCTGCCTATCTCCAAATTCGATCTGAAAAATAGGTCTATGTTTGCTGGAGCAGTTCATGATTTGCAGACCGGCGGCAGCACAGCGACCTTTGACGGGATTGCCGTTGCCATGGATATGCTTCAGAAGCAGAAGGCGGCAGATCCCAATCTGAAACTGAAGATTTTCGTTCTCAGCGATGGTGAGACCAATAGAGGGCATTCGCTGAGAGATATCAAAGGCATAGTGGAGCAATTCGGGATACCCATATACACAATTGGCTATAATGCAGATATCGGGGCGCTAAAGGAGATATCCAGAATCAATGAGGCTGCCAGTATTAACGCCGATACGGATGACGTTGTTGATGAGTTGCGCAATCTGTTCAATGCTGAATTGTAAATGCAGGAGGATTAAGACGGCATAGGAGGGATAGATATGGCTTTCACTATGGAGTTGCCCAACGAAGCAGCGATCAAGAATGATGTACTGCAACAGGTTAAACCGGTACCTGAGGAGGTAGCTCAGCTTCAGGCTGTAGCGGAAGGCAATGTTGCCGAGATCATGACCCTGGATATCGGTGAAATTGCCCAAAAGAAGTTCATCCTTCAATCAATCGAGTCTTTTGGGGCCGACTCGATGAAGAGTTCGGCAGCTAAAAACTCTATGCTGCAGATGACAGTTGGTAGCCTTTCCAGAGATGGCGATGAAGGAGGTGTTGTGGCAAAGGGCCTAATGGAGCTGCACCGGGAGCTAGAGGACCTGGACCCCAGCCTGATCGACTTCACTAAGACCGGCATCTTAGGCCTGGTATTCAATCCCGTCCGGGCCTATTTTGCCAGATACCAGAAAGCAGAGTCGGCTATTGTGGAAATCATCGCCTCTTTGGACAAAGGGAAAAAGAGCCTGAAAAACGACAATATCACTCTGGAAATCGAGCAGCAGGCATTGCGCGATTTGACCAGAAAGCTGATGAAAGAGGTCAATCTCGGTGCCCTGATGGATGAATCGATTGAAAAGCAGATTGAAGCGGCCAGAGCCAGGAACGAGGACCCGGAAAAAATCAAATTTGTCGCTGAAGAGATCCTTTTTCCGCTGCGTCAGAGGATCATGGATATGCAGCAGATGATCGTCGTCAACCAGCAGGGTGCAATGGCGACGGAGGTTGTGATCAGAAATAATAAGGAGCTGATACGAGGTGTAGATAGGGCAAAAACTGTCACAATATCTGCTTTGCGGATCGGAGTGATGGTTGCAGGTGCTCTTTATAACCAGAAGATAGTTCTAAAGAAGATTCAAATGCTCAATGAGACCACTAATAGCATCATCAGCGGCACCTCCCATATGCTGAAGGTACAAGGAGCGGAGATCCAGAGACAATCGATGGAGACCGCTGTCTCTGTCGAGACGCTGAAAAATGCTTTTGCCGATGTCATGGATGCATTGGATTCCATCAGCAGCTACAAGCAGGAAGCTCTGCCCAGAATGCGGGATACCGTCAATCAGTTCAGGGAATTGGCTGCCAAAGGGGAAGAGCAGATACATCAGCTCGAGTCCGGCCATAAGATTACGCAATAAAATCAATCAGCGAAACGCTAACAGAAAGCGGTCAAATCGAGTCTCAGGCGGGTCAGCACCGATCCACAGCGCCCTGTTAGCAGGAGCCAATCACAGAAGTGATGGCTTGATCCCGCCCCGAGCCCGACTCAAAGCCGCAACAGATAGTCAGACACAGCGCTGGATCAAGCACAGCGTCCTTTTTAAGGAGCCCGAAAGCACCGCCAGATGCCGGGCCTGATATCTGCTCTGCCATAGGCCTTGTGCCGCGCCCTGGGCCAATGGCGAGGGCTCCAGATCCAGCCTTATTAAGGTTGCTACGCCGGTTAAGGCGTGCATATCTCAGACCCTGTTGGTCTATTCCGGCTCTTTCTGGCGCGTTACCTTTTTGCTGCCTAAGACAGCATATCTCAGGATTATTTAGGGCCCGTGGCGCATCTACGGTGGGATACGTCTATCAAGCTCATTTATCCTGGGAGATTTGAGTAATCCTGTCCTCGTTCTTGCAGCGCAAAACGCGGCAAACTACATATAATATCATTATAGATACTTATAACTGGCGGTTGAATGCGATCCATAATTACCTATATCAAAGATCACCACAGTGCTGGTGAGGGATATTGAATGCAGGCGAATCCTTTCCAGTATGACGACTCATGCAAGCATTGCGGAGTCTGGCCCATCTCCGAGGGGCCGCACCACAAGGAGAACTGTCCCAGATATCAATCTGAAATGGCTTATGATTCGGAGCTGAGCCGCAAGTACCCCTGCAAGTTCTGCGGGGCGCTTCCCTTTATCGCCGGCCCTCATCATAAGAAGGATTGTCTGCGCTGCATTGAGGATCAGTGATCACAGCACAATCACTATTCAGCGCTATTTGAGGGCGAATCTAAGCCTGGAAGAGCCTATTTCCCTTCCCATGCCCCATTTTCTCTCAGCCACCGGTCCATATCTGCCGAGGCGATCTTGCCCGCGCCCATGGCGCTGATGACTGTGGCTCCGCCTGTGGTGATGTCTCCTCCGGCCCAGACCCCTTCCATGGTGGTCCGGCCCCGCTCGTCCACCACCAAAGTGCCCCATTTGGTGGTCTTCAGCTCCGGGGTATTGGAGGCGATGAGTGGATTGGGGACTGTGCCCACGGCTATGACCACTGTGTCCACCTCCACAATATGCTCCGAGCCCTTCTTGGTTCGCGGGCTGCGCCTGCCTGAGGCATCGGGCTCTCCCAACTCCATCTCCACCACCTCCATGGCCTTGACCATGCCTCTATCGTCTCCCAAAAACCGGGTGGGATTGGTGAGGAAGTCGAAGATCACCCCTTCCTCCATGGCGTTCTCTACCTCCTCCAGGCGGGCGGGCATCTCCTCTCTGCTGCGGCGGTAGACCACATGGACCTCATCCGCCCCCAGCCTCATGGCAGAGCGGGCGGCATCCATGGCCACATTTCCGCCTCCCACCACCGCCACCCTCTTGCCTTTTTTGATGGGAGTGTCGTACTCCGGGAAGCGGTAGGCCTTCATCAGATTGACCCTGGTGAGGTACTCATTGGCCGAGTACACGCCGTTTAAGTTCTCTCCGGCAACGCCCAGAAAGCGAGGCGCACCTGCGCCTATTCCCAAAAATACGGCATCAAATCCCTCTTCAAAGAGGCCCTTGATCTGGACCTGCCGGCCCACCACGCTGTCCAGTTCCAGTTTCACCCCCAGGGACTGGACAGACTCTATCGCCGATCGGACGATATTCTTGGGCATCCGGAACTCAGGGGTGCCGTAGACCAGAACCCCACCGCCGTCATGCAGGGCCTCGAATATGGTTACCGAGTGTCCCATCCGGGCCAGATCGGCAGCACAGGTGAGGCCGGCCGGCCCAGATCCCACCACGGCTGCCCGCTTTCCGGATGGCGGCAAAAGCTCGCATACGGGGCACTTTTTGGTGGAGAGGTCCCAGTCGGCCACATAGCGCTCCAGCCGGCCTATGGCCACGGGTGCCCCCTTCTTTCCCAGCACGCATCGGCTCTCGCACTGCACCTCCTGGGGACAGACCCGGCCGCAGATTCCGGGCAGGCTGTTCTTTCTCTTCAAAGCCTGGACCGCTCCGGGCATGTCACCCTCACGCAGGGCCAGGATGAAGGCAGGGATCTCCACACCTACGGGACAGCCTTCCACACACTTGGGCTTCTTGCACTGGATGCATCTCTTGGCCTCCTTGGCTGCATTCTCCGGGCTGTATCCCAGAGCCACCTCCTGAAAATTGCGTTTTCTCTTCTCGGGAGATTGCTTGGGCATCTCCACCCGGTCTAAATCGATCTTGCCTGACATCTCTAATGCACCCGTGCCTTCTCAGGCTTAGAAAGATTGATAATTAATAAGACTTTGCCTCTCGCTCCCGCAAAATCCAGGCAGCGTGCCCCGATTGCGCTGTATTGTCGTGGCTGAATATGCAAATTCCATCCATTCCTCCAGAGATAAATGCCTATTGCCATTTATCCAATTCTCCTCAATTTAGATCATGATGCATACCGCTGCAGCATGTCGCTGCTCTGATCCTGATTGAACATTAGAATACATCTCGGATACGCGACTTTCTGCTCTGGGCTGGTTGGAGAAAAGATCTTCATTGGCAGACTCGATGCTTTAAATAATAGAAGGACCTCCACTAGCCAAAGGTGATCAGTCTCATGACCAAGGAGACAGTAGTAGCTGCAATCGCACTAGGCATCTTTGCCTTAGCCGTTTCTTGCTGTGCAATTGATATTCCCGCCAATGGAAATAACGCCACTGCATTGGATAACACAAGCTCAGAGCAAAATGCTACCAACAGTACTTTCAGTTCCCTGAATGGTACTGTTGCTTCCATCCTTAACCAATCCAATGAATCAGACCTATGGGATTGGGGAGATGTTCCGGCTGGATACGTCAGAAAGAATGGCAAGATCGTTCCCGAAGCCTACCTAGATTCTGATGAGTCGGTTATGGAAACCCCGAACCAATTATCGCCAAACAATGTGGAAAAAGACACGCGAACCGGGGGTCTACTGGTTCAGCCTAAATAGTGGTCTCTCATCAATCTTTTTTGCGCTTTTTCCGCCTGTTCTTATCCCACGGGTCACAAAGGCGATCTATCATTTAGTCCAGGGTGAAGTCGAAATAGTAATCGCTTTCCCAGTAGCCTTCGCAGAAATAGGAGCGCCGGTTCAAGCCTCTGCACTCACAGATGACCTTTCCGTCTCTATAACGAGCTATCATCTCACTGCAAGCTCTGCATGACCTGCATATCATGATTGATAATTATGGACTTCTCAGAAGAAAAACCTGTCGTCCAGCAAGGGTGCCCTTCCGGCAGGGATCTTGCCAAAAGAATAATCTGTCTTTCAGAGCATAGGACGTATCTATGAGAGCATTCTGGATAGAAATGGCCATAGCAAGCTTCTCGGGGAAGGGCGAAGCATGAAGTGGCGCAGGGAGAGGAAGAGCGAGAACATTGAGGACCGAAGAGCAGCCAGGATTCCAGGCGGTCGAGCAGGGGGCATCGGTGGTATTGGATTGCTGCTGATCCTCTTCGTATCCATGTTCATGGGCGTCGATCCCAGTCAGTTTCTTCAAGGCATGGACTCAACGGGAGGTGGAGTAGAGCAGTCGCAGCTATCCGAGGAAGAGCTGAACCAAAGCAGCGAGTTCGTCTCATTGGTGCTGGGCGATATCGAGGCAACCTGGGACCAGCTATTCCGGGAGGAGTTGGGGCAGGATTATGTTTACCCAAAGCTGGTCTTATTCAGCGGAGCGGTGCAGTCGGCATGCGGCCAGGCCAGTGCCTCGGTGGGGCCATTCTATTGCCCCGGCGACCAGAAGGTGTATCTGGACCTGGAATTTTTAGAGGAGCTGCAGAAAAGGTTGGGGGCTCCGGGCGACTTCGCCCAGGCTTATGTCATAGCCCATGAGGTGGGCCACCATGTGCAAACTCTCCTCGGAACCTCGCAATATGTGGAAAGGATGAGCCGGGGGGCCAGCCGGTCGGAGGCAAACAAGCTCTCGGTGGCCCTTGAACTCCAGGCCGATTGCTATGCCGGATTATGGGCCAATCGTGCATCAGATCAGAACCTGATATTGGAGAGCGGCGACATTGAAGAGGGGCTGAATGCCGCCAGCGCGGTGGGGGACGACCGTCTCCAGAAGCAGTCCCAGGGCTATGTTGTGCCCGACTCATTCACCCACGGCACATCTGCACAGCGCGTGGAGTGGTTCAACAAGGGCCTGGAGACCGGAGAGATAACCGCCTGCAACTGCCCGGAGCTGCCCGCAGTCTGATGAGGCCATGCCAGGAGAGAATACTCTCCTGGAAGCCTTTCTGCCGCCTCCGCCGCGAATTTGAGACATTGAAGCGGATGGAAAAGTCCTTGGCTCTCCGAAAATTGAATTATATTTATTTATAAGAGACTCATGATGCGATTGTCAGTACATTGCATTGGCCGGAGCTTATCCTTCCTGCGGCAGCGGTTGAGATGGGGCAGGCAAGGATTGGGCAGAGGCAGATCGAACCGGCCAACAGAAGGGAGGGCCCGAACCGCTTACCATGAGGCAGGACATGCCGTTGCCTATTTGGCGTATGGACTGGACTTTGACTATGTCTCCATAATGCCGGAGAATATCGATGGCAAAAGCCTGAATGGTGTGGTCAGAAGACTCTCTCCGGTGCGTGAGATCCCCAGGCTCCCCCAAGAGGTGGATCTCTATGTCTCTCGAGTGATTAGCGCTCTTTATGCCGGCGGCATATCTGCGTCTCTCTTTGCCGGCGACTGTTTGCCCTCAGATGCATCCAAGGGTAGCGATTATCTCAAGATAAAAAATTTATGCGAAAAGAGGGACCGGTGGAGATGCCCTCTAATTGACGGGCCAAGAGGAGATCAGTATCTGATGGAGAGATACCAGGAGAGCTATGAGCTGATCAAATCTCATGCCCGGCTCGTCGAAGCCATTGCCCAGGCATTACTATCAAGACAAAAATTGCTTTACAGCGAGGTTGCTGAGCTCTACCATGCCTGGAAAGAGGAGGAAGGCAGCCTCTTTGAGCCGGAGGATATCACAAAGAATGGGTCAGACCGCATTAATGGTCTTCCATCTTCAATATGCGATGAGCAGCCATAAGGCCAAAAGGACAATTGAAGATCCTTCTATGTGCATCAGCCCGGACCATATCCCAATAACTTTAAATAACCTCTCTCACCCGGTCGTAGCTGAATACCGGGCCGTCCTGGCAGGTATGATAGGGACCGATGGTGCAGTGCTCGCATTTGCCCACGCCGCACTTCATGTGCCTCTCCATGGATACATAAATATCCGACAGATGAAATCCGCGCTCCATGAGCTTTCTGGCCACAGCATTGATCATCACCGGCGGGCCGCAAATGGCCGCTGAGCCTGGATTTAGGTCAAAGCGGTCGATGAGCCCGGTGACCAATCCCACATTTCCCTTCCACAGCTCGTCACCTATGTCCACAGTCACTGCCACCTCCATGCCTGCCCTCTGCCAGCTTTTATACTCCTGCATAAAGTAGAGATCCTGGCTGGTGCGTGCTCCGTAGGCTATGGCCACTTTGCCGAACATCTCCCGCCGGTCGGAGATGTAGTTGATGAGCGATCGAAGGGTGGCAAATCCCGAGCCGCCACCGGCGATGACCACATCCCTCATCATCCGGTGCAATGGGAAGCCGTTTCCATAAGGGCCGCGTATTCCAACCACATCTCCTACCAGACAGTCCATGATGGCGTTGGTTACCTTTCCCGCCCGACGAATGCATAGCTGCAGGCTTCCTCTGGTAGGTGATGAGGCTATGGAGATGGGGCATTCTCCCAGGCCGAAGACGGAGATCATGACGAACTGGCCGGGCAGATATCTGAAGTCGGTCTCTTCCAGGAGCTTGAGGGTGATCAGGTAGGTGTTTGGGGATTCTATATCTATGTCTGCTATCTCCGCCTGCATGGGGGTGTACTCGCTCATTTCTTCGCCTCCCGGCTCTCCACTTTAAGATCGGATCGGTCTATGGGCGCAGGACAGACCAGATGGCATCGCCCGCAGCCCACGCAACCGGGAAGGCCGGTGATCTTGGGAAGGTCCTCGAACTTGTCCAGGTACCAGTGACGAAGCCGCTGCCCCGCCGTACGCCGGGGATTGGCTCCGCCGGTGAGGCGGGAGAATCCTGACAGGATGCAGGAGTCCCGGCAGCGCAGCCTCTCCCCGTCTGGAATTCCCCTGTCCAGTACATTGAAGCAGTGGCAGACGGGGCAGACGAAGCTGCAGCCTCCACAGCCCAGGCATTCCTGGCCCAGAGCCTCCCAATCGGCTCTCTCTATGGCCTGCCTGATCTGATGGCAGGATCGATCCCGGGGCATGGCATCTCGCACCAACTGAATACGCCTGGCCTTCTCCTGATCATGCTCTAATTGTGCTGGCTGCAGCAGATTAAAGGTGGATTTTAAAATCAGAACTCCTGCCGGAGTCTCCGCCTGGCATAGATATCCATCGCCGATATCGGTGAGCTGAAGGTCGCAGGGATCTTGAGCCTCGGGCCCTGCCCCCAGGCAGGCGCAGAAGCACTCATCTCCCCGATTGGTGCAGTTCAGCACCACCAAAGATGTGGCCCTTCTACGGCGGAAGTAAGCCTGGTCGGAGGGCTCTGATCCAAAGATCCTATCCAGCAGAGCAATGGCGTGCAGATCGCAGGGGCGGATGGCAAAGAGCAGTCTGGGAGGGATACTATCCTCTTTGAATGTGTAGCGCCCTGATTCCTGAATGTATCGAAAGAGGGTTTCTTTGTGGGGGAGCAGGAACTCCGTGGGCGGGAAGAGCGGATTGCTCCCCAAATCCAGAGGCTGGCCCTGCCAGGTGGAATAGACCGCACCGGCCTCGGTTGCCAGCGGCGCTATGACCTCGATCTGCTGGCTCAGGACATCCAAAAAGGGAATAAGCCTGTCTTTCTCCAGGAAGGCATTCATGATATCACCTTATGAAGGCGTGCTGCGGAGATCTTCAGCTCTGCGATCTTGGAGAGGGGATCAATAGCCTGAGCGGTAAGAGCATTGGCCGGGGCTTCAGAGAAGTGGATGGGCAAGAACAGATCTCCCCTGGGAAGAGAATCCATGAGACGCGCCTCGGCATCGATGCTTCCCCTTCTCGTCTCCACCCTAACCCGGTTGCCTTCCCTGATTCCCATCCGTCTGGCATCCTCGGAGTTTATCTCCACAAAGGGCGTCGGAACCTCCCGGTCCAGAAGAGAGGTCCTGCGAGTCATGGTCCCGGTATGAAAGTGATATAGGCTCCTTCCGGTGTTGAGTATAAAAGGATAATCTGCATCAGCAATCTCAGGTGGATGGATGTAAAAGACGGGGCAAAGAGATGCCCGGCCCTGCGGGAAGCAATCGGTATGCAAAATACTGGTTCCCGGATGATCAATGGAAGGGCAGGGCCATTGCAGACCCTCTGCACCGAGGCGTTCATAGCCGATCCCTCCGTAGCTGGGAGTAAGCGATGCAATCTCGGCCATGATGCTGGCCGGCGAAGGATAATCGGCCTGATGCCCCAGCCGGCGCAAGAGCTGGCATATCCACTCCCATTCCGCTCTGGCCTCGCCCGGCGGCTCCACAGCCTTCCTGATGCGCTGCACCCGCCTCTCGGTGGAGGTGAATGTCCCCTCCTTCTCAGCAAAGCAGGCGGCAGGAAGGACAATATCGGCAAGAGCAGTGGTCTCGGTTGGGAATATGTCGCATACCAGCAAGAAATCCAGGCCTTTCAGGGCTTTGAGGACTCGAGAAGAATCCGGGTAGCTGAGGGCCGGATTCTCGCCCACGATTATCAGGCCTTTGATCCTCCCGGTCTCTGCCGCCCAGAGCATCTCCAGGGCGGTCAGCCCCGGCTCAGCGGAAAGTTTGGCCTTCCAGGCATCTTCAAATTTGGCCTGGACGGCAGGACTGGATAGGGATTGGTATCCGGAGTAGACCGTGGGTAGGGCACCCATATCGCATGCTCCCTGAACATTCTGGTGGCCGCGCAGGGGATAGATGCCCGTGCCCTCCCGGCCCATGTTTCCCGTTGCCAGAGCCAGGTTGGCCAGGGCCTGGACGATGTCCGTACCCTGAGCATGCTGGGTGACCCCCATGGCGTAGACGATTGCGGCTCGATCCGCTGCACCGAAGAGGCCTGCCGCTCGGGCCAGGTCTGGAGCGGCTATTCCCGAGATCTTTTCTGCCTGGCCGGGAGTATAGCTCCTGGCCGCCTCTGCCGTCTCCTCGAATCCAGTGGTGCGCTCTTCGATGAACTGCCGATCCAGGAGATCCTGCTCTGCAATCATATTCAGGAGTGCATTGATCCAGACCACATCCGTTCCCGGCCGGGGAGATAGCCAGACATCGGCGAGCTGTGCCAGTCGCGTCTTGCGAGGATCGGCGACGATGAGGGTCGCTCCTCTGGATCTGGCATGGAGGATGTAGGATGCCGCCAGTGGGTGCTGCTCGGTGGTATTGGATCCCACTATGAGAATGGCGTCCGAGTTCTCCAGACTGGAGACGGAGCCGGTCATGGCTCCGCTTCCCAGAGCAGAGCCAAGGGCGGCTACGGTTGGAGCATGGCAGAGCCTGGCCACATGGTCCACGTTGTTTGTTCCCAGAGCCGCCCGGGCCAGCTTCATGAGCAGATAGTTCTCCTCATTGGTTCCCTTGGCAGAGGTGAGAACGCCTAAAGAATGGGGCCCGAACTCCTTTTTGATGCCTTGCAGCCTGGCCGCTGCCAGAGAAAGGGCTTCATCCCATGTGGCTCTGACCATTCGGTCTCCCTGTCGCAATAGAGGATAGGAGAGCCTCTCCGGATGGCCAACGAAGTCTCCCGCCAGCCAGCCCTTGATGCATAACCTGCCCCTGGACATGGGATGGGCTGGCGTTGGAGAGACGCCCACGATCCTGCCGCCCTCCACATGCAGGAATAGGCCGCAACCGCAGCCGCAATAGACACAGGTGGTATGAACTTTTTCCATCAATTTTCAGGTTAGATCTGGCCGGAGTGATATAACAAAGTTTTGGGCAGACGATCCACCTTGCAGAGTCCTGAAATCATTTCGCGCCGGTTTGAATTCAATAGCCGGTCGAAGGTCCCGCTTTTCTTCTGACGAATGGTCAAAGCCCGCTCCACCCTCTCCCGGCTCTCCTATGCTGATTGCGGGCAAAAGGCTTTTTGATCATTAATTATATGATTGGCCATAATCGGCGCACAGAAGGATAAGCATCTGAAACTCTCAGAAGATCTGAGATGGATCTATCTGGACCTACTCTCAATTATTGTAGGCATTAGCGGAGGGCTGGGGGCAGTGGCCTTCCGAAGGCTTGTCGAGCTAGCCCATGAATTCTTCTTCGGCTTTCTGCTGCCGCATGCCCCTGCTGACTATTTCATCTTGCTTCTGCCGGTGTTGGGCGGCCTCATCGTCGGCCCCATGATCCATAAATTGGCTCCTGAGGCCATGGGAGACGGCATACCTCACATAATGACCGCCCTGCAGAGGTTTAGCGGAGACATCCGGAAAAGGGCTGGACTGGTCCTCATCTTCAGCTCAGCTATAACTCTGGGAAGCGGGGGGAGCGCGGGAAGGGAGGGGCCCATCGCTCTCATAGGAGCCGCGACCGGCTCGGGAATAGGCAAGGCCATAAAGCTCTCTGCCAGGGATGTTAAGGTGCTCACCTGTTCCGGGGTGGCGGCGGGAATTGCTGCTACCTTCAATGCTCCCATGGGCGGGGCCATATTCAGCATGGAGGTCATCTCCAAGAAATTCACATCTCTGGATGCAGTGCCCGTCCTTCTGGCTGCGGTAGTGGGAAAGGCAGTAGCATCGTCTCTCATTGATCCTGTGCCTGAGTTCGTCAATCCCACTTTCTACTTCACCAGCTTCGACATGGTTCTCTGCTTTCTCCTCGGACCGCTCTTTGGATTTCTATCCTTCCTCTGGGTGAGGAGCTACTATCTATTTGAGGACGGATTTTTGCGACTAGCTGTTCCTGAGATTCTGAAGCCGGCGATCGGTGGAATCGCTGCTGGAGTTTGCGGCCTGTTTTTCCTCGAATATGGCATCATGGGGGTGGGATATGAGGGCATCAATAGCGTATTCGCTCTGGCCTCCGCCGGGCCGTCCGGCCAGTTGCTTCTTCTTCTGCTCGCCCTTGGCCTGCTAAAGGTTCTGGCCACCGCCTCAACCGTCGGCTCCGGGGGAAGCGGCGGCGTCTTCGCCCCCACCCTTTACATAGGTACCATGTTCGGTCTGGCGGCCGGTCTGATAGCAGAGATGGCGGCACCTAATCTGATCGCCAATCCGCTGGACTATGGACTGCTGGGCATGGGGGCCTTCTTCGCCGGGACGGCGGGCGCTCCTCTCACCTGCATATTCATGATAACGGAGATGACCGGCAACTACAGCGGCCTGCCGTCCCTTATCGTCTGCTGCATACTCAGCTATACCGCTGCCCGCATTCTCTTAAAGGGCGGCTCCATCTATACCATCAAGCTGATGAGAAAAGGAATCCTCCCCGATTCTCCCCAGCCGGTGCTCTCCGAGGTCTCTGTGGCCGAGGCCATGCAAAAGGAGGTGGTCACAGTCAGCCCCGATACCAGGATTGGAGAGGTAAGAGATGAGATCTACCGCTGCAACTATACCGGATTTCCCGTGGTGGAGGGAGGGGAACTGGTAGGAATGATCACCTTTGACGATATCAGGAGGATTTCTCTAGAGGAACAGGAGGCGATGAAGGTCAAGGACGTGGCAGTCAGGGCCCCCATCACCGTCTATCCCCATCAATCGGCCAAGGTGGCCATGGATGTCATGCATGAAAACGACATCGGCAGGCTGGCGGTGGTGGAAAAAGGCAACGCAAGGAAGTTGATTGGGATTGTCACCAGGAGCGATGTGATAAGAGCTTACGAGAGAGAGATGAAGAGAAGCCGGGATGATGCATCAGGCGGGGGGAGGGCGGTGGATGAAAAATGACTGGAAAAATTCTTCTGCCCGGGAAAAATAGTTATCAGTGATATGGCATATCAGTTTTTAGTGATAGGAGATGAAGATATCACTGATCATGTGCTGGGCGGATATCATTCATGAGAGCACCATCTGCCTTTTCTGTCGATTACGGCCAGGGCGTTCTCGGTCAGCACTATCCTCTGGGCTCCGGCGCTCTTGACTATGACCAGCGGATCGCCGATCTTCCTGGCCTCGGCTATGATCCGATGGCCGTGTATGGAGTCGCCCACCTCACAGCCTTTCATCAAACCGCCTCCATCTTGCCCTCCGTCTCCAGATCGTCCATGATCTTGCACACTAGCTCGTAATCCAGCTCCAGATCGGTGCTGGCGTCAGAGGCGTATGCTTCTCACTTCATCTGGAAGTAGCCAGCCACCTCTTTCTTGGCCGTATCATAATCCAGATCACGGTACTGGATAACCTTGATTGCCGCCAGCTTTTCCCGGACTGCATCTTTTTCAAAGTTGCCTGGGCATTTGCCACGTTATGCCTTCCTTCCTCTGATCAATATTACTCTTCTGGCGTCCTCCGAGGCAACCACTTCGCGGGCAGCCCTTTGCACCGTGTCGACTTCGTTCGCCAGGCTCATGAAGGAGTCGGAGGGGACATGCGAGACTTGAAGAGCCGGATCAATAAAGTAGATGGGCAATCCCTGCCATTCTAACGATCTAATCAGCCCAGCTTCATCTC
>CALMJN010000390.1 GCA_937864385.1 uncultured Methanosarcinales archaeon
GCACATAGCCCTCCTCGAATTTTAGCTCGTCGACAAGAACTATGTGGCTCTCTTTGTTCTCGTTGACCAGCTCTTTGGCAAAGCTTTTGGCCAGCTCCAGGGGATCGCCGCCGTCCACAACAATTGAGAAGAGGCGCTCCTTCTTGACATCAGCCAGGATGCTGCCATAGCCAAGCCGGCGGATGAGGGTGTTCTTGACTGTGGCCGCCTCGGCGTCGGGTATCTTCAGCCAGACCCGGAGGTTGATCTTCTGGCTCATGCTCTCACCTCGATGTAATGCTTCATGGATTGGAAGACCCTTCTTCCCGGACCGGGATCATCCGGCCTCTGCTTTCTGGGATCAAAGGCAGGAAGCTGCCAGGCGAAGAAAGCCCTCTCCGGATGGGGCATCATGCCCAGAACATTGCCCGGCTCATTGCAGATGGCGGCGATGCTTTCGGTGCTGCCGTTGACATTATAGGGGAACTCATCTATGATCCGGCCGTTTTTGTCGCAGTAGCGGAAGACCACCTGTTCATTCTCATTGAGCTCATTGATCAGGCCAGGAGTGGCGGTGACCAGATTGCCCTCGCCGTGGGCGATGGGGATCTTGAGCAGGGCTCCCCTCTCTATAGCAAAGGAGCCGGAGGACCTTCTGGCCGGGGCCTCATGCCTGAGGTGGACCCAGTCGCAGTAGTAGCCCCGGCGGACGATCTTTCCTCGCGAAACCATCACATTCTGGGCCAGGGCCATATCTATGCTGCTCTTCTCTCCGGCGCACTCTCCCGTCCTGCCGGGTAGCAGTCCCGCCTCCACCAGGATCTGAAATCCGTTGCAGATGCCGATGATGGGCTTGCCCTTGCCTGCCTCCTCCTTTAGAGCGGCCAGCACCGGCTCCTTGGCGGCAATAGCCCCGGCCCGCAGCCTGTCCTGATAGGAGAAGCCTCCCGGCAGGATAAAGCCGTCAAAGCCGGACAGCTCTCCAGCCTGCCGGTTCCAGCGGAAGATCTCCCCATCCATGCCCACGGCCTTTACCGCTACCAGGGTCTCAAACTCGCAGTTGGTTCCCGGGAACTGCAGAACAGCGATCTTCATCTCATCGCCTCCACCAGGCCGGCGGTCCATGCCTCTTTAGCCTGATCTAAATCCAGGTCGACAACAGCTTTGCCAGATCTTGCCATCACAATCCTTCTCTTGCCGGTCACAGTTCCAATCGGCATGGCCATCAGGCCATAGCCTGCTAAGAGCTCAGCC
>CALMJN010000391.1 GCA_937864385.1 uncultured Methanosarcinales archaeon
GAGAGGGCCGAGTCGGCCGCCGGTAAGGTCCAACCTACCAGCGCTTCCGGGAAACTCCTCCTCGTCTCCTCCCGCGCGCACCTGGCCAACCTGTACATGCACTTCGGCAGGCTGCGGGATGCCGCGGAAGCCCACGGGCTGAACTTGAAGCTCCTCTCGGGGTTGAATTGCCCTCAAGCCGAGGCTGCCACTCGATGCTCCCGCGGCAGCGTGCTCCTCGAGCTGGGTCGCCATGAGGCGTCGCTCTTGGACTTGGAAGCGGCCATGGAAACCGCGCGGAGGATAGGAGACCTCAGGACGCTCTGCAGGGCGCGGGAGAGGCTGGGGGAACATCACCTTCAAACGGGGGACTTGAAGGCAGCGCTTCAAATCGCTCAAGTGAGCCTCCAGGAGGCCAAGGCCATCTTTGAGGATATGGATGCCGTTCCCTGTCTGGCCCAGGTGGATCTCTCCCTGGGCTCGGTGCTGGCTTTGCAGGGCCGGGCGGATGAGGCAAACCGCTTTTTCGAGCAGGCAATAGAGCGGCAGGAGGCTTTAGAGGCGCTGCCCGAGCTGTGCGAGTCCTATCTGACCCGGGCTTTGTTCATGGCCGGGGAAGGCAGGCTGGTGGAGGCCGAGTTCTACCTCGCTAGGGGGGAGGGGCTCGTCTCCCGGGCCGACTGCCAGCCCCTTTATACCCTGCTATACCTGGTAGAGGGAGAGATCCATTTGAGGAAGGGCAGAGGAAAAGAGGGCAAAGGCAGCTTTGAAAAGGCCCTCGCCCAGGCCAGAAGGCTGGAGAGTCCTCATCAGGAGGCCAGAGCCCTGGCAGGCATGGGCAGGGCCGCCCAGCTGGAGAAGGACTATGATCATGCCGAGATCCTCTTATCTCAAGCTCTCTCCATCTTCAGGCCCATGGGGGCCAGGGGAGATATCAAGGCGGTCTCTCGAATTCTTCAGCAGCTCTTCTTGTCCCGGGGAGACCATGCGCGAGCAGAGGAGATGGATAGGCTGGCCGGACGGGCGGGCAGGCCGTGCGATGGCCGGGCAGAGCCGGAAACGGAAGCGTCCGGAGGGGTTCAAGATCCGCCAGCCTTTAAGGCTGAGATCATTAAAGGTCTGACCAGACCGTAGAGGGCAGAAGGCTGAGCTGAAGATCCAGCTCGGCCAGATCATGCTTTATCTGAGGCTGCTTGAGCAGGAGATCCAGCTCGTTGAGGCGCCCTACGATCTCACCGATCCTGGCCTCTTTATGCTCGCTCCTGCTGCTGACCGGAGCATAAAATATCTCTCCGTGAACGCTGTCCGCCTCAACTCCAAAGAAATCGCGGCTGTAGAGCCCCTTGAACTGGATGATGATGGGCTTGTAGATCGCCTTTAGAGCCGGAATGTAAAACTCCTCTACAACCATCTGTTGCATCCGGTTTTTCATCTCCTGCACCCGCAGCCGGATATATCCCTGGCCGTGGATGTAGCCGGCATAATGGATATCGTATCTGATGCGAGAACGCATGTCGGTTTGCAGGCCCGGGGTGAACTCGCAGCTATCCTTGCGCTCGGTGGGGTCCAGGCTG
>CALMJN010000392.1 GCA_937864385.1 uncultured Methanosarcinales archaeon
GAGTCCGGTCGGAGGCAATTTCCAGGTGAACACCTACACCACGAACAACCAAGGCTCACCCACGGTGGCAGCGGGCCTCTCGGGCGAATTCGTCGTGGCCTGGGGCGAGTGGCACTTCCTCGACGGCAGGCCCGGAGTGGCAGCCGAGCTTTTCGATGCGGCACTGGGCAGCCCCGGGCTCAGCGGGCCGGTCGCCCGGGACCGCCTTCTCGACTGGTGGGCCCAATCCCTGGAGCGGCTGGCCCGGGTCAGATATGTCGGCCTCTCCGAAAATTTAGGCCATCCTGACGCGGTGATCATCCCCGGGACCAAGAACACCGTCTCCGATCTGCGGGAGATGCAGGAGAAGGGCATGGACCGACAGATCAAATCCCTGGAAAGCACCCCTATTCTGGGCATATGCGGAGGCTACCAGATGCTGGGCCGGGAGATCATAGATTGCGGCATTGAGGACACAGTTGGTGCAGTGCCTGCCCTGGGTTTGCTGGATGCGACAACCCGCTTCGACCTTTATGAAAAGAAGACGGTGCAGGTGGAGAAGACGGTTACCGGGGGTGGTCCTATTCTGGAGCCCATACGGGGGGAGAAGGTCAAGGGCTACGAGATTCATATGGGCCTTACCCGCCCCGCCGAAGAGGGCGCCTTCGAGGACGATGGGGCGGTCTCAAGCAGCGGAATTGTGATCGGCACCTACCTGCACGGCCTCTTCGATAACGAAAACTTCCGGGCAGCATTTCTCGATTTTCTTCGCCGCGGCAAGAGAGCGGGCAGTGAAATAAATGAACCCTGCCGGAGGGGGGAAGATGAATGCGAGAGAGGAGTTGGAGAAGGATATGCCCTGGAATCGGACGGCTTTTCCCAGCTGGCAAGGGCAACTGCAGATCATCTGGATATGAAGAAGATCTATCAAATGCTGGATCTGGATTGATCTGAAGACCGGGCCACAACATCTTTTTTATCCCTGCTAACCTTCTTTAGGCAGGATGAAACTCGGGGTTCTCTTTTCCGGGGGCAAGGACTCTGTCTTCGCCTGCCACCTGGCCAAGCAAAAAGATGAGGTCGCCTGCCTCATAACCATACGCTCTAACAATCCGGACAGCTACATGTTTCATACTCCGAACATCCGCTGCACGGACTTGCAGGCCAAGGCTATGAAAATTCCCATCCTCTCCTGGCCTACAGCGGGCCGGAAAGAAGAGGAGCTATATGATCTGGCGGCAGCCATATCCGCCGCTAGGGAGAGATACGGAGTCGAGGGAATAGTCACAGGGGCCATAGAGTCGGTCTACCAGGCATCCCGGGTGCAGAGGATCTGCCGCGACCTGGAACTATGGTGCTGCTCACCAATCTGGCAGGCCAATCAGATCGATTATCTCCGTCTTCTTCTCCGGGAAGGCTTTTCCGTCATAATCTCCGGGGTCTATGCCTATCCCTTTGATGCCTCCTGGCTGGGCCAGACTCTAAACGAGGAGCGCATCAGGATCCTGCAGTCTCTTCAGAGGAGATATAAGATCAATCCCTCCGGGGAAGGGGGAGAGCTGGAGACCCTGGTGGTCGACGGCCCCATCTTTTACCAGCGGATAGAGATCCTGGAGGCCTCTCAGGTCTATGCCCACCATCGGGGTCAGTTCATCATAGAAAAAGCCCGCCTGGCGGAAAAGAGGGGGCGGCAAGAAAATCCTGAGCCCTGCCATCCGCCTGCAGGCCACCATTGCCTCCTGCAAGCCTCAGAACGGGCAGAGAAAGGCAGCAGCAAGATTCTATTGGTCGATCTCTGCGCTCTGCCAAACAGCCTATTTGAATGCGAGTTCGTTTATCCCATCAGAGCAGCTCTTAAAGAATATGGATACCGCTCAGATATCCTGCACTATTCCATGCTCTCGCCCCGGGCCATCGATTCTTATGAAAAGATCATCCTCTGCGGAACCCCTCTCAAGGACGACGGCTATCTCTGCCATTTAGATCATCTTTCCTGGATCAGAGACTGTAGAAAGCCTCTGATGGGAATCTGCGCCGGCATGCAGGCTATTTCCGCCCTCTATGGTGGCTGCATCCTCCCCTGTCCTGCTATAGGCCTGACGGAGATAGAGATCCAAAGGGAGAGCCTTCTCCTGGGAGAGCCCCGGTCCCTGGAGGTCTTCGAGCTTCATAATCATGCTGCCACTCTTCCTGAGGGATTCTCTCTTATTGCCGGCAGTAATGATGCCGCTCTGGCCTTTCAGCACCCATCTCTTCCCACCTTCGGCCTATTATTTCATCCTGAGGTTAGATGTCGCTGGATACTGGAGCGCTTTGCAAAGCTCCCCGCATAGATTCTCCTCTTTGGGCAGGAATCTATACTGCCGGAAGAGAGATTCCTACGAAACCGATTTATGTAATGAATCCTCACAATTAGAATGCTATGCCTGACTACTCCCTCAATCAGTTCCTGGCCTCGGCCGGGACGCCTCCCCTGGACATTGAGATCTGCGATGTAACCCTTCGTGATGGCGAGCAGATGCCGGGAGTGGTCTTCAGGGCGGACGAGAAGCTGGATATCGCCTTGCGACTGGATGAGATCGGAGTAGAGGTCATAGAGGCCGGCTTTCCCGTGGTCTCCCCGGCGGAGATGAATGCAGTGCGGGAGGTCTGCAATCTGGGTCTGGATGCCAAGATCTCAGCTCTCTCCCGTTCGGTCAAGAAGGATGTCGATGCTGCTCTGCAATGCGGCGTGGATATGATCAGCGTATTTATTGCCACCTCCGATCTTCATTTAAAGCATAAGCTGCATATGAGCTGTCCCGAGGCCATATCCTGCGCCCTGCAGACGGTGGAGTATGCCAAGGATCACGGCCTGATTGTGCGCTTCTCAGCCGAGGATGCAACACGCACCGATTTTGAGATCCTGAAAAAGCTGTATAAGAAGGCAGAGGAGTATCATGCCGATTACATCAGCGTGGCCGACACCGTGGGCATCATGAACCCACGCACGACTTATTACATGATCAGCGAGCTGAAGAAAGCGGTCAAGATTCCCATATGCATGCACTGCCACGATGATCTGGGAATGGCTCTGGCCAATACCCTGGCCGGTGCCGAGGCCGGGGCCAAGCAGCTGCATACCACGGTCAACGGCATAGGCGAGCGCAGTGGAAATACGCCACTGGAGGAGCTGCTGGTAGCCTTAAGTATTCATTACGGCCTGGAGAGATATGATCTGACCAAGATAAAGGATCTCTCCAAGCTGGTGGAGACCTACTCTGCCGTTCCCGTGGCCAGGAATAAGGCGGTGGTGGGGAGCAATGCCTTTGCCCACGAGTCGGGAATTCACGTAGCAGCCGTGCTGGAGGAGCCCAGAACCTATGAGCTGTATTCCCCGGAGATGGTGGGCGCGGCCAGGCACATCATCATTGGAAAGCACACCGGATCCAAGGCTCTCAAGTACATCACCCAGAGGATGGGCTATTATTTGAAGGACGAGGAGCTGGTGGACCTCTCCGAGAGGGTGAAGATGTGCAGCGAGTTCAAGCATGCTATAAACTGCGAGGAGCTGCGAAAGCTGATCCTCAACATGGAGAATATCGAGGTTATTTATCCCGGGCCTTGATATATTTCGATTGAAAAAATGCTGATTGCCGGTTTGAGATTGTAGCGATGAAAGCGGCTATCTTCAAACCACTATTTTGCAGCAACTTCTTGCCGCAGAGCCCTTGTAGCAAAGCCTATAATGATAAGGTCATCAAATCCCAGCCGACGATGGCCGGGACCCCGGAAAGCTCAATGACCTGCTCCGCCATCTGATCCTCGCATCCGGCTGCCTGGGGGTAGAGATGGGTGAGGGCCACCCTCTTTATCCCGCAACCTCTGATCATGCTTCCCAATTTTTTAGGCGTGCTGTGATTGGTGACATCAAAGGGCTCGGGAAATGAACACTCATGCACCAGAAGATCGGCATCCTTGGCCAGGGCGGCAATCCGCGGGGAAGGCTCGGTGTCTCCGGAGTAGACCACCACCCGATCCTCCGCCTCCAGCCGGAAGGCCAGAGAGGGCAGGCTGTGCAGGGCCTCCTCGGCGAAGATATCAAAGTTCTTCAGGCTGAATGAGTCCATTGGATACAGTTCCCTAACCGCCACATCCATCTCCCATAAATTGGGGTAGAGCCGCCTGGCCGACTGGATGTAATCCTCTGTTCCCTCCGGGCCGAATACCTCCAGGCCGGGCATATCAGCCAGATAGCGGGCGTTGGCCAGGGCCATCAGATCTGAGACATGATCCAGATGAAGATGGCTGAGCAATACTGTGTCTATGGCCTCTATACTGGCTCCGATCTGATCCAGCCGCAGAAGGGTGCCTGCCCCGCAGTCCAGGAGAAGCTGCTCTTCGGACTCCACCAGGATCGCCGCCTGGGAGCGGCCGGGCTGGGGTATGCCCGCCCCGGTTCCCAGCAATGTGACCTTCAGGCTCATGCGCCTCTTCTAAGAGGCCAATGGTAAATAACGGTATCCTTCAATTGCTTTGAATGATGTCTGAAGGCTAAAGAAGGGATGAAAAGGCGGGAGGTGCAACTCTGCTATGCCCAATTGTCCCCAGCCGGTTGCCTTAAAATCAGGCCATACCTCGCGCTACTCACTCCTTTTTCATCCCTGCGCCTGGATTATATCGCAGCCCGCTTGCCTCGATGATCCTGTCAGCCAGTCTCGAAAGGGGCAGGCTCTGCAAATAGACCCGCCCCGGCCCCTTTAATCGGGCCAGGAAGATGCCCTCTCCTCCCAGGAGGGCATTCTTGAAGCCGCCTAAAAATTGTATATCATAGTCCACGCTGCCGGAAAAAGCGGCCAGGCAGCCGGTATCCACTGCCAGAGCCTCTCCTGCCAGAAGTTCCCTCTCCAGAATGGTACCCCCGGCATGGATGAAGGCCATGCCGTCTCCCTCCAGCCTCTGCAGTATGAAGCCCTCTCCTCCGAAGAGCCCTGCCCCGAGCTTCTTTGTAAAGGCCACCTCGATCTCTATGCCCCGGGCGGCGCAGAGGAAGGAGTCCTTCTGGCAGATGATCTTGCCGCCGAATTGGGATAGGTCCAGAGCCAGGATCTTTCCCGGATATGGCGCAGCAAAGGCCAGCCTCTTCTTCTCCTTGGCCTGATTGAGAAAGGTGGTGATAAAGAAGCTCTCCCCAGCCACCATCCTCTTGAAGCCCTTGAACAGGCCGCCCCCGGTGGAGGTCTGCATCTCAATTCCCTGATCCATGTAGAGCATGGCCCCGGCCTCGGCCCGGACTGCTTCTCCGCCGTCGAGCTCAATCTCCACCGCCTGCATATCATCTCCGATTATGTTGTAGTCTATTGCATCAGTCAAGCAGATCACTCCGAGGAGATCTCTGTTCAATCACATATAAAATTTTATGGAGGATAATAGTGGCGTAGGTAGGCGGAAAAGGCAGGCCGATCCGGCATGGGTCAAGGATAAATAGCCTCTCTCTAAAACGGCAGAGATATGCATAGGCAGATAGAAGATGCTCTAGCCAATCTGAATTCCTCTCCCCCACAAAAGCAGGAAAAGATCAAAGCCATTCTCTTCCGATATGCCCAGGGGGAGATGGGCCTGGATCAGGCCTACTATGAGCTCCTGGATGATGATCTGATTGCAATGCCACAGAGGTGCGCCGTCTTCGCCAAGGTCCCCCTGAACGAAGAGGATGAACTCAGGCTGAAAGAGAAGATCAGAGGCCTGATATCTTAAAAAATAGATGATGTGGTCGAGGCTTTGAGCCTCATCATGACTTCGCTCATTCCACAGTCACGCACTTGGCCAGGTTTCTGGGCTTGTCTATGGGCAGGCCGAGCTTGTTGGCGGTATAATAGGCCAGAAGCTGCACCGCCACGGTGCAGAGCACTGCAGAGTATATCGGCCTTGTACCGGGAAGCTCGATAATCCGGCTGGCCACCTTGGCTATATCCGGATCCCCTTCCGTGGCCAGGGCCACCACATCAGCTCCCCTGGCCCGGACCTCCTTGATGTTGGACTGGATCTTCCTGCCGCAGGTGGCCAGGGCCACCACCGGCGTTTTCTCCGTGATCAGAGCCAGTGGTCCGTGCTTCAACTCTCCTCCGGCATAGCCTTCAGATGGAATGTAGGCGATCTCCTTCATCTTCAGGGCTCCTTCCAGGGATATTGGATAAAGATAATCCCTGCCGATGAAGAAGTAGCATCCGGCGTGGGCATAGCTCTCAGCTATCTTTCTGATCTCCTCCCTCTTCTCCAGCACCCTCTGCACCAGGCCGGGCAGCTTGGTCAGCTCTATGAGCATCTTCCTGGCCTGATCGGGGGTGAGGTGCTCGCGGGCCCGCCCCAGTTTGATGGCCAGGAGGATGATAGCCACAAGCTGCGAGGTGAATGTCTTGGTGGCGGCAACACCGATCTCCGGGCCGCAGCGGGTGTAGATGGTCCCGTCTACAAGGCCGGTCACAGTGGAGCCCACCACATTGGTTATGGCCAGGCTCCGCCCGCCGCAGGTCTTGGCCTTTTTCAGAGCCAGCAGTGTGTCTGCTGTCTCCCCGGACTGGGTGATGCCCAGCAGGAGAGTCCTAGGCCGGATCTGGAGGTTGATGAATTCAGATGCCACCTCTACATCCACGGGCAGGCCTGCCGCCCGGGCGAAGAGGTTTTTGGCCAGCATCCCGGCATGGTAAGATGTGCCGCAGGCGATGATGGAAACCCTCTCCAGCCCCCTGATCTCCTCATCGCTCATTCCCAGATCCAGCCTCACCTCCCCATCGATCTCTGAGATTCGGCCGGCTATGGTTTCCCGGATGGCCCGAGGCTGCTCATGGATCTCCTTGAGCATGAAATGAGTGTAGCCGCCTTTCTCCGCTGCGTCCGCATCCCAGGTGATGCGCTCGATCTCTACGGCGCGGGGCATTCCTCCCGCATCCAGCATCTCCACCCGGTCGGCATAAACCCGGGCGATCTCCCCATCCTTCATGCGGATCACATCCCTGGTATAAGGAAGGAGGGCTGGAACATCAGAGGCTAAATAAAATGCGCTCTTGCCCTGGCCCAGCACCAGGGGGCTATCCTTCCTGGCACAAACCAGATAGGGCGAGCTGGCGGCCAGAACGGCCAGGGCATAAGAGCCCTCCACATGCTCCAGAGCTTTGATTGTCGCTTCCAGAAGATCTTTTTTATAATAAAAATGAATGAGATGAGCCAGTACCTCGCTGTCCGTCTCGGAAGAGAATTGGTAGCCCATCTCCGTGAGATGGTCTCTCAGCTCCAGATAGTTCTCGATGATGCCGTTATGAACAATGGCGATCTCCCCGGAGGTATGGGGGTGGGCATTGATATCGCTGGGCCGGCCATGAGTAGCCCAGCGGGTATGGCCTATGCCCATGCTCTCTCCCGGGCTGCCTCGCATCTGGTAGATCTTTTCCAGATCGGCTATGCGGCCCGCCGACTTCAATACCTCTATATTCCCGTCAGACTTGACTGCCACTCCCGCCGAGTCGTAGCCCCTGTACTCCAGCCGCTTCAGGGTGTCAAAGAGTATAGGCCCGGGCCGCTGATCGCCGATATAGGCCACAATTCCGCACATCAGCTCATCACCCTGCTCTCCCTCTCAATCTGGCCCCGGATAATGCAGCCTGAATCTATGCGCGCGCCGCTGCCCACCACAGTTCCGGCATGGGCCATCACTCTGGCTCCTGCCGTCACATTGTCGGACAGTATGGCCCCGAATTCGGACCTTAAAAAGGTCTCCTCCACCTCAACCACACACGGCCCGCTTTCCACAACCATTTGATCCCCCAGGATGGAGCTTGCTCCCACCACCGAGTCGGAGACTATGGCTCCCGAGCCGATGCGGGCATCGTTCATGATGATGCTGTTTCGAACCTCGGAATGCGGTCCGATGCGAGCCGAGTCGCCAATTGATGTGGAGGGGAGAATGACCACGCCCGGGCCTATATCGCAGTCCTCTCCTATGGAGACCGGGCCCACCAGGTAGGAGCCGGAACGGATGATGCTCCCCTCTCCTACCTCAACCGGCCCTTTTATCTTTGCTCCCTCTTCCACTTCGCCCTCGATCTTCATATCTTTCAATCCCAGAGCCATGGCATTGGCATGGAGCAGATCCCAGGCAAATATGGCATCAGCCCATACTCCTTTGCCTATGAGGGGAACTATCTCTCTTCCCTCGGCAATCATCTGAGATATGGTCTCGGTCAGCTCGTAAGATCCGCGCTCGGACAGGGGCGTATTGTGGATATCCTGGAATATCTCCGGGCTGAATTTGTAGGCGCCGGTATTCAGTATTCCTGAGCAGGGCCTCCCAGGCTTTTCTACTATGGCCTTGACCCTCTCCTGCTCCACCATCAAGACACCATAGTCTCCGCTATGGCGGCGCAGAGCGGCCAGGATGACATTGTCTCCCCGGGCGGAGATCAGCTCTGACACCGCTCTGGAGTCTATGAGATTGTCACCGTTGACCACTAAAAATGGCTCATCTATGTAGTTCTCCGCCTTGCCCAGGGCATGAGCCGTGCCCAGAAGCTCATTCTGTTCCAGATAGGTGATATTAACCCCGAAATCAACGCCATCCTCAAAGTGGTCCATGACCCTCTCTTTCTGATAGCCGACCACGATATAGAGATCTTGAATGCCGTTTTCCGCCAGGGCGTTGATCACATGCTCCATGAATGGGCGGTTTCCCACCGGAAGCATGACCTTGGATCTGGTCTGGGTCAGAGGCCTGCATCTGCGGCCTTCTCCCGCCGCCAATATAACTGCTTTCAAATCTATCACAGCCAGGATGTCTCGAACTAAGACATGTTGCAGGGCTTGCTCTTGACCTTTTCGGTTAAGATTTCATAAAATATATGAAGTGATGGGCTGCCAGACGGGCCGAGAAGAGACCACTCTTTTATAGGAGCAGAATAGGAGTTGAGGCAGAAAGAGGACGAAGGCGGAGGATGAAATGAGGATATTGGTGATTCCAACCACGGACTGGATCAGGCATCCCGTCCCCAATAGGCTCAATTTCATCTTCGATACCCTGGCGGAAAAGCACGAGGTCTACGTCCTGCACTTCGGCCTGAAGAGGTTTTCAGGCCTCGAGCCGAGGCAGACCGGATGCACCCTCCTGCCGGCGGACTGGATCAGAGCTGAGGACCCCTCCTTATATTATATCCTTAACTTTCCCTATCACTTATGGAAGATCAGGCGAATTGCCAGCCGCCTGAAGATCGATGTCATCCTCTCCGCCAACATCCTGCCCTCCTTTGCCGCCAACTTTTCAGGCACGCCTGTGGTCTTCGATTATCTGGACCATCTGGAGGAGTCGGCATCGGTCTATTATCCGGGATCGGCTTTGGGAGAGGTGGTCAAGCAGGTGGTAAGAAGAATAACCAGGTACAACCTCCGCCATGCCCGATCGGTGATCACCGTCACAAGAGAGCTGTCCGATTTCCTCTATGATCTGGGAGTCAAAGAGGTAACCGTAATCGCCAATGGCGTGGATACACAGGCTCTTCAGCCGCTGCCCAAGGAGGAGGCCAAGAGCAAGCTGGGCCTCTTGGGCCCGGTCTTGGGCTATGTGGGGTCGCTGGAGCACTGGGTGGACCTGGAGAGCGTGGTCTCAGCCCTGCCGAAAATCGATGCCACTTTGCTGGTGGTGGGGCCGGGTCTGTTCACCGATTATGGGGACAAGATAAAAAGAATGGCAGAAGAGCTGGGGGTAATGGACAGGGTTGTCTTTACCGGGGCGGTGAAGTATCAGGACCTGTCGCGATATATCTCCGCCATGGACATCGGCCTCAATCCCCTGAAGATGATGAAGAAGAACGAGTATGCTGCCGGGGGCAAGGTCTTTAACTACCTATCCTGTGGCCGGCCGGTGCTCTCCAGCCGCATGGTCTCTCTGGAGAGGCTGCTGGGGGATGAGATATATTATTATGATGATGTGGAGAGCTTTGTCCGGCAGGTGAAGAGGATATTTAAAGCGCGAGATGGTGAGAGAAGATATAGATCTCTGGCTGAAAAATATGATTGGATTACCCGATAATTTTCATGGTGTAATCCAGGATACAGCCTCTACAGCCACACTTACAGCTTTGTTAACGGCAAGAGAGAGACATACAAGGTACCAAATCAATGAACAGGGTTTTATGCACAACGATTTCCGGATATATTGTTCTACTGAAACCCATTCTT